>JBDSAR010000403.1:0-4367 GCA_039922035.1 Chthoniobacteraceae bacterium | reverse complement strand
GATCCGCGTTGCGGAAGTGCGCGACCGGTACGTCGTGAGTGATCCGATGCATCCGCAGCGCTTCCTGCGCAGCGTGGTGCAGCATTAGACAACGCAGCTCTCCATCGCTGAGGTTCGCGCGTGGGGCTGTGGATGGAAAGGCGCGCTCGCCAGCCGTCCGCGAATCTGATTACCCATCGCGGGATGCCCGACATTGATTACGCCGCCGGACTGCTCTGGTACATCGTCTTCCTCTACTCGACCGTCTGCCACGAGGCGGCGCACGCGTGGGTGGCGCTGAAGCACGGCGACGACACTGCGTATCAGGGCGGTCAGGTCTCGCTCGATCCGATCCCGCACATCCGCCGCGAACCGATCGGCATGGTGGTGTTTCCGATCGTCACATTTCTGATGAATGCGGCCAGTGGTGTGACGTGGATGATGGGCTGGGCGAGCGCGCCCTACAACCGCCAGTGGGCCGAGCAGAATCCGCGCAGCGCCGCGTGGATGGCGATCGCCGGCCCCGCTGCGAATCTGCTGCTCGTGATCGCGGCAGCGATTTGCATCCGCATCGGCCTTGCTGCCGGGTGGTTTGAGGTGCCGGAGAGTTTCAAGTTCGGCAGCATCGTCAGGCCTGTCGAGGAGGGGGGTATTGCGCATTTTGCCACGATGCTGCTCGGCGTGGTCTTCTCGCTGAATGTGCTGCTGATGACCTTTAATCTCATCCCGCTGCCGCCCTTCGACGGCGCGAGTGTGCCGCTGTTTTTTCTTCGCGGATCAGCGGCGACATCATGGCAGCAACTCATGTGGAGTCCGGCGGCGCAGTTGATGGGATTCATCGTCGCGTTCAAGGGATTCGGCATGATTTTTCATCCGATTCACACCTTTGCGATGAACCTGCTGTATTTCGGTCGCGCGCACTACGGGTGATGGGCCGGCAGGATTTTTGCTTGGCCGAAGGCTGAAAATTAGACACCTCGACACGAACACCCACGATCATGAAACCTCTAATCGCCGTCATCGCCATCGCTGCCGCACTCTTCCTGCCCGCACGAGCGGAGGATAAGAAACCTTCACCGCAGGAAATGGCGGCATTTCAAAAAGCCATGAAGGCAATCGGCGAACTGCAATATCAGTCCGGCGAGGTTTCGCTCGCGGGCGGGAAGGTGAAGATCACGCTGCCGCCGGAATTCCAATACCTCGATCCGGCGAATGCGCGGAAGGTGCTCGTGGACATCTTCGGCAACCCGCCGCAGTCGGGCAGCACGGACGGAATGATTGTCCCGAAAGGCATCAATTTCCTCCGGGGCGGCGGCTGGGAGGCCATCCTGAAATGGAAGGACGAGGGCTATGTGAAGGACGACGACTTCGCCAAAATTGATTTCAACGACATGCTGGGTGATCTCAAGAAGAGCTACAAAGCCGGCAGCGATGAGCGGGTGAAAAGCGGCTACGGCAAAATGGAACTCGCCGCCTGGGCGCAGCAGCCGCATTATGATCGCGCTACGCATAAGCTGTATTATGCAAAGCTGTTCGATGTGGAAGGCCCCGAGCAGCAGCTCAACTACGACATCCGTGTGCTCGGCCGCAGCGGCCATCTGGAACTGAGCATCATGTCCTCAAAGTCCGGGATGCAGGACATTGAAAAGCAGGCTCCGGCGATTCTCGGGATGGTGGATTTCACCGATGGCAATCGCTACGCCGACTACAAGCCGGGCACGGACAAAGTCGCAGCCTACGGCATCGCGGGCCTGATCGCCGGTGGGGTGCTGGCAAAGGCGGGATTTTTCAAACTGGCCTGGGTGTTCGCCGCGAAATTCATCAAGCTGATCATCGTCGGTGCGATCGCGCTGTTCGCAGGCATCAAGAGGCTCGTCACCGGCAGCAAGAAGACTGCGTAGCGCGCCTTCCGGCGCGATGCATCACGCGCCGATGCGAGTCTTGATCACCGCGGCTATTTTGTCCGCGTGCGCCTCGATCACGGCACTGTCGCGGCCTTCGATGAGCAGGCGGATTTTTGGCTCCGTGCCGCTGTAGCGGAGCAGCACGCGGCCTGCGCCATTCAGCACTTTCTCGGCTTCGCTCACGAGGGCGAGCACTTCAGGCATTTCTTCGAG
This sequence comes from Chthoniobacteraceae bacterium, assembly GCA_039922035.1. Classification (GTDB taxonomy): domain Bacteria; phylum Verrucomicrobiota; class Verrucomicrobiia; order Chthoniobacterales; family Chthoniobacteraceae; genus SXWH01. The sequence goes on along the minus strand of JBDSAR010000403.1, from coordinate 2,271 downwards.
CGGGGTCTTCTCGCGGACTTTCAGATTCCGCTGCGCTTGCGGATACTTGCGCAGGCAGCGCTTGAGTTCGCTGAGCGGCTTCCCGCTCTCGGCCATGATGCGGAGAATTTGCAGTGCGCTCACGATCCCGTCGCCGGTCGTCGAGTAGTCGCGGAAAATCATGTGGCCGCTCTGCTCGCCGCCGACATTCAGATCGTCGCGCAGCATCGCCGCAATGACATGCCTGTCGCCGACTTTCGTGCGCAGCACTTGGCCGCCGTTTTCCTTCAGCGCCTCGTCGAGGCCGAAGTTGCTCATCACCGTCGCGACGAGTGTGTTTTTCGCGAGCGTGCCGCGGCGGAGATGATCCACGGCGGCGATGGCGAGGATGTCGTCGCCGTCCACGACCTCACCCTTCTCGTCGCAGAGTTGCACGCGATCCGCGTCGCCATCATGGCTGATGCCGATGTGCGCGCCTGTCTCCCGCACAAGCCGCGCGATTTCGTTCGGGTAGGTGCTGCCGCAGTTGGCGTTGATGTTCCGGCCGTCCGGCTTGTCGTGAAAGACCGAGCACGTCGCGCCGAGTTCGCGCAGGATCCACGGCGTGCTCTTGTAGGCCGCGCCGTTGCCCGCATCCACGGCGATGCGGATTCCATCGAGGGTCAGCCCTTTTGGAATGCTCGCCTTCGCGTGCTCCACGTAGCGGCCGAGCGCATCGTCAATGCGCCTCGCCTGGCCGATCCTTCCCGCAATGGGACGGATGTTTTCGATCTCGCCGCTGAAGACGAGTTGCTCGATGCGCTTCTCGATCTCGTCGTCGAGCTTGTATCCGTCGTTGCGAAAAAATTTGATGCCGTTGTCCTCGTAAGGATTGTGCGATGCACTGAGCACGATGCCGCCATCCGCGCGCAGCGAGCGCGTGATGTATGCGACGCCCGGAGTGGGCAGGGGCCCGAGCAGAAAGACATCCACACCGAGCGACATGAGCCCTGCGGCCATCGCGTTCTCCAGCATGTAGCCGGAAAGGCGCGTGTCCTTTCCGATGACGATCACGGGCCGGCGATCCGAGCGGCGCCCGGCTTCCGTAAAAACGTGTGCCGCCGCCCGACCGAGCTTCAGCGCGGTCTCGGCGGTGACGGGTTCGAGATTGGCGACACCGCGGACGCCGTCCGTGCCGAAAAGCTTCCTGTTTGAATCGAGGGACTCCGCCACTCCGCTACTTTTTTTCACCATAAGCTGTCGCTCCGAACTCAATGCTCCGCGGCTTAGGCTGCGATGTGGTCGTGTCGCTTAGCTGGCTCTTTCGGATGACTGCCCACAGGAGGATCGCCAGCGACAGGGAGACTGTCTTCGCCAGCAGGTTGTTCGTGAACAGGGCTTTCATTGATGGGCATCAGGAGTAGTTCGGAAAGCCGCGCACGCAAGCTTGCCGGAGTAAATTCGCGTTCAAGTTTCCCGTGATGGCAGAGCGAGACGGCGCCTGTTTCCTCGCTTACGATGAGCACGATGGCGTCACTTTCCTCCGTGAGCCCGATGGCGGCACGATGGCGCAGGCCGAGATTGCGATCCAAGTCCTGCCGCTGGCTCACGGGGAAAATGCAGCCTGCGCTCACGATGCGGTCACCGCGCACGATGAGGCCGCCGTCGTGCAGCGGAGTCTTCGGATGGAAGATGGTGACGATGAGTTCTGGCGAGAGGGCGCTGTCAATCATCACGCCGCTCTCGATGTGCGACTGGATATCAGTGCCGCGCTCGATGGCAATGAGTGCGCCGAGCTGGCGGCTGGAAAGATCGAATGCCGTCTGCGCGAGTTCCTCGACGAGTTCCTTGTTCTCCGGCGGGATGCCGAAGATGTGATGGCTGCCGACCTGTGCGAGCATGCGGCGGAGTTCCGGCTGGAAAATCACAACCAGCGCGACGATGACGACTGCGGAGATGCGCTGCAGCAGCCAACTGATCACCTCAAGGCCGAAGAGTTGCGACAGCAGCACGAGCCCAAGCACAAGCGAGCCGAGACCGGTGAGCACGCGCAGCCCGCGTGTCCCGCGCAGCCCGACATACGCATAGTAGATGCCCACCGCGAGGATGAGAATCTCAAGCGCATCCTTCCAGTGCTCCCGCGCCATTTCCTGCATGGCGGCGAGAATCATGCGCTGAGAATCGCCTCGGTCATCCGAAGCGCCTCCACGTTGGGTTTCACATCATGCACGCGGAAAATCCGCGCGCCATGCTCGCGGGCGTGGCAGGTGAGCGCGACGGTCGGCCATTCGCGATCCTCGATCGCGGAAAGTC
>JBDSAR010000402.1:0-1904 GCA_039922035.1 Chthoniobacteraceae bacterium | reverse complement strand
ACCTTGTCCTGACCGATGATGACCTTCGCAAGTTCGACGCGGATTTTTCCATACAGCTCGCGGAGCTGATCAATGGCGATGACATCGGCCTCGTTCGGGGTGTTCAGGACAGGCGGTTGGGTAGGCGGTTGTGTCGGTGCGGTGCTCATTCGTGGTGCCGAGGTGTGAGGGGTTGGCGCGGTAGGACAGGCGTTTCGGTGGAAATGTTCACGCTGGATTTGAAACGAGCGCGACCGTGGAGAGGAATGCCATTCGCCGCGAGTGAAAACGGGGGGCGATCCGTAAAAGATTTGTGAGGACAGGAAGCGTGAGGAAGCACGAGGGAAACGGGGAGCGCGTGCGCCCCGCGCGCAGCCAGAGGCGCCCTCGCCTCTGGCATCGGATTCAGAATGACGCGGCGTGAATCTGAGTGTGTCCGGCGAGGCGTCGGGCACTGCGGGCGAGGCGCCCGCGCTCCCCGTTTCCTTCGCGCTTTCGTGCGGCTTTTTGCGGACGGGCTATTTCTGCTGCGCAGCGAGCGCCGCTGCGGCTTTTGCCTTTGCCTCCTCCGCGCGGCGCGCGATTTCCTCGGGCGACGGGAGTGACATGAGCACCTCGGCCGGGATGTCACCCGCAGCGGCGAGCTTCGCGAGACACTTTTGCCGTTCGGTCAGCGCCTTGTCGGAATCGCGTTCCTTGCTGAACCGGCTCTGCGCCTTCAGCGTCCGCTCGCGCAGCATCGAATACACGTCGCCTCCGAGCAGCGCCGAGATGTCGATCTTCATCTTCTCGCGATTCAGATCCGCCGCGCTCACGACATCGCCATTGATCGGCCCCGCCTTGTATTTCGGAAACATGATCGCCGCCTCGGGGCACACGCGCGAGCACGCCGGGCAGTTCGTTTTGCAGTTGTCGTTGTTCTGCACCTGAATGTGGCTCTCGCCGTCCACGCCGTACACTCCGAACAGGCAGAACGAGAGGCACTGCATGCAGTTCGTGCAGCGGTCGTAGTCAATCACCGGGAACCACGGCTTCCACGCGCCGTGCTGCGCCGCACCCACGGATGCGCGCTCCTCCTCGACGAGTGCAGTCACGCCCGCGATGTCGCGGTTCGTGATGTCGTGAAAGCGCACGCTCACCGCGCCTGCTGAGTCCGCGTTCGGCGGGCTGCCGGAAAATTTTCCCAGCACGACGAGCGAACCTTTTTCCTGCGGTGCGACCTTCCCGCCCGCCGTCGTGCGCGTGACGGCGTAGCCTTTTTCAAGCAGTGCGGTCATCGCGGAAAACGGATCATCGAGCGGAGCGGCCCCGTCGCCCTCGTAGAGCACGACGCGGAGTGTGGATTCGTCTTTGAGCGGCATGGCGGGGTCAGGGTTGCGGCGTCGGTTGCGGCGCGGGTTTCGTTTCGCGGGTCGGCAAATTCGGCAGCAGATCTTCCGCGGCGAGCCGCGCGCAGACTTCACCCGCGGTTAGCGTGCGCATGTTCAGCACCTCGGTCTTGTCGGGCGCGAGGTCGGCGTCGCACTGGTGAAAAAGGCCTTTCACCGCGCGGGGGAAACATGCGGCGATTTTCACCGCGCCGTTTGCCGCAAGGTGCTTCAGCGCCGGGTCGCGCCGCGCGGCCATCTCGCAGAGATCCGCGACCGCGTCGAAGGCCACGCCGCTCTCGCACAGCCGTTGCAGCACGGCGGCTTTCACTTCCTTCGGCACCACCTGTGCATACTGGCAGTGGCAATAGAGGATCGCGGGCTTGTCCATCAGGCGGTCACCGCGTCGCGGTGGGTGGGCTGCGGTTTGCCGGGGCGGAAAAATTCGAGGTGATCGAGCTTGGCGGTCAGCGCGGGAGTGTTGAGCGCGGCGATGGTCGCCTGCACTGCGTCGCGGATCGCCTCGGGCGCGGCTTCGGCGCGGCAGTTGATGATGAG
>JBDSAR010000401.1:0-1801 GCA_039922035.1 Chthoniobacteraceae bacterium | reverse complement strand
CGTACAAACAGTCGTTCGGTTTCGACGCGCCACCGTTCACCTATGCGGATTTCGAGGAGAGTGATGTGCTCGTTTTCGTCGGCGCGAATCCGTGCATCGCGCACCCGATCATGTGGCAGCGCGTGATGCGGAATCCGCACAGCCCGGAAATCATTGTCGTGGACCCGCGCAAGACGGAGACCGCGATGGCGGCCACGCAACACTACCCGCTCACGCCCAAGAGCGATCTCACTTTGCTTTACGGGATCGCAAACATCCTCATCGCGAGCGGCTGGATAAAGCGCGACTTCATCGCTGCGCACACCTCGGGCTTCGAGGAGTTTGCCGAGTTCGTCTCGCGCTTTACTCCAGATCATGTCGCGGCGGAGGCGGGCATACTTGTCGAGGAAATCTGGCGTCTTGCGCAGACGATCGCAGACGGGAAACGCGTGTCGTTCTGGTGGACGATGGGCGTGAACCAGAGCCACGAGGCCACACGCACCGCGCAGGCGATCATCAATCTCGCGCTGATCACCGGCAACATCGGGAGACCTGGCACCGGCGCGAACAGTATCACCGGTCAGTGCAACGCGATGGGCTCGCGTCTCTTCGCAAATGTCAGCAGCTTGCTCGGCGGACACGATTTTCAAAACCCGGAGCATCGCGCGAAGATCGCACGCGTGCTCGGAATTCCGGACGAGTCTGTGCCAGAGCAGCAGAGCTGGGCTTACGATCAGATCGTGCAGGGGATTGAGGATGGGAAAATCAAAGGCCTGTGGGTCATCGCGACGAACAGCTCGCATTCTTGGATTCATCAGGATCGTTTTAATGAGCTGCTGAAGAAGCTCGATTTTCTCGTAGTGCAGGAAATGTACACGACGACCGAGACCGCCCAGCGCGCCGACCTCGTGCTGCCCGCCGCGGGCTGGGGTGAGAAGGAAGGCACGCTCATCAACTCGGAGCGCCGCATCGGACTCGTGAAAAAAGTCAGCCGGGCGCCCGGTCAGGCGCTCGCGGATTTCCACATCTTCCAGCTCATCGCGCACTATTGGGGCCGCGGGACGATGTTCACGCGCTGGTCGTCGCCGGAGGCTGCGTTCCAATTGATGAAGGAAATCTCGCGCGGCCAACCATGCGACATCACTGGCATCGAGGATTACGCACACATCGATGCAGCCGGCGGCATCCAGTGGCCGTGGTCGAATGAAATGCGGAATGCGGAGCCCAGCGAGGCGAGACAGCCGCGGGCGGAGGCGGGGCAATGCGGAATGCGGAATGGTTCAATCGGCTCCGGCGCATCGCATGGAAATCCACCGCAGCAGCGGCGGCTTTTTGCGGATGGGAAGTTTTTCACGCCGGATGGTAGGGCGCGGATGCTTTTCGACATGCCGCGACCGGTCGCTGAGCCGACGGATGCGGAGTTTCCGTTCATCCTGCTCACGGGGCGCGGCTCATCGGCCCAGTGGCACACGGGTTCACGCACGGACAAGAGCGATGTGCTGCGGAAACTTGCGCCGGCAAGCTGCTACGTGGAGATCAATCCCGCCGATGCGAAGCGACTCGGCATCGGAGCCGGTGATGAGGTCAGCATTTCTTCACGGCGCGCTGCGATTGCGGCGACGGCATTCGTCACGTCCACGGTGCGGGCGGGGCAGTTATTCGTGCCGATGCACTACCGTGAGGTGAATCGCCTCACGCATTCCGCGTTCGATCCGCATTCGCGGCAGCCGAGCTACAAGTACTGCGCTGTGACGATCCGTCCGGCGTAGTTCCGGAGCGCCGTGCCGTTGAAGGCGAGCGGTAGCTGCTACACCGAGCGTCG
>JBDSAR010000400.1:0-6042 GCA_039922035.1 Chthoniobacteraceae bacterium | reverse complement strand
GTTTCGGTTTGTGCGTCCCATTTCCCGCGAAGTGATCCGCCACGAGCTTCTCGGCACCTCGCACGGTGAGACCGCGGCGGAGCGATTCCTCCGCGAGCGCAAGCTGCTCCTCGTGCCCCTTCGCGCTGAGCAGCACCTTCGCGTGGCCGACGGTGAGTCGCTGCTGCACGACCCACGTCTGCACCTGCGGGTGCAGATCGAGCAGACGCATGGAATTCGCGATCGCGGCGCGGCTCTTGCCGACCTTCTGCGCGATGTCCTCCTGCTTGAGATGAAAGTCATTCGCGAGCCGCTGAAATGCGCGCGCCTCTTCGATCGCATTGAGGTCCTCGCGCTGGAGATTCTCGATGAGCGCAAGCTCAAGCACGTCCTGGTCGCTCGCCTCACGGACGATGACCGGCGCATCCTTCAGTCCCACGCGCTGTGCCGCACGCCAGCGCCGCTCGCCGGCCACAAGCTCAAACTTTTCCCCAGCGCGACGGACGATGAGCGGCTGGATGACACCCTTCTCCCGAATGCTCTCGGCCAGCTCCTGCAAATTCTCATCGCGAAACTCGGTCCGCGGCTGCCAAGGGGACGGAATAATCTGATCAATCGGAACGGTCTGAATCCGCTCGCCTGCCTCCACACTCGGCGTGGGCGAAGCGACGCGCGGATTGATGAGCGCGCTGAGACCTTTTCCGAGAGCGGGTTTGACCATTGGCGGACGCTAGTACGGCGAAACCGGCACGGCAATGCGAAACGCAAATGACAAATTCCCGTCGCGAAATTCCTCCAAGGCGGCTTGCCTTCGCGGGTAAAGCCAGCGACACCAACCGGCTCACATGAAAACCCTCATCGCACTCCTCACCCTCGGCTCGCTCGCTTTGGCGGGCGAAAAACAACTTTTCAACGGCAAGGATCTCACGGGCTGGAAGGGCTTCACCGAACTGTGGTCGGTGAAGGATGGCTGCATCACCGGGCAGACGCAGGCCGACCCGGCGAACCCGAACAAGTCCACCCTGAAGAGCAACACGTTCCTCATCTGGGATGGCGAGGTGGCCGACTTTGAGCTGACATTCCACTACAAAATCACGGACAAGGACGGCGCGGGCGTCGGCTTTGGCAACAGCGGTGTGCAGTATCGCAGCAAGGTCGTGGACGAGGCGGGCCATGTCGTCGCGGGGTATCAGGCGGACTTTGAAATCGGCAAGACTTACAGCGGCATCCTTTACGAGGAGAAAGGCCGCGGCATTCTCGCGAAGCGCGGGGAGAAAGTGGTGATGCACCAGGGCGAGAATCCGAAGAAGCCGAAACTCGAAGTGACCGGCACCGTCGGCGAATCAGCGGAGATTCAGGCGAACATCAAACAGGCGGACTGGAACGAATATCGCGTTGTCGCAAAGGGGAACCACCTTCAGCATTTCATCAATGGCAAGCAGACGATTGATGTCACCGACGAGACTGCGGAGGGCGCAAAGAAGGGCGTCCTCGCACTGCAGATTCACGCGGGCGCGCCGTTCACGGTGCAGTTCAAGGATCTGATCCTGAAGACTGAATAGCGGCGGTCGCGGGCGGCGATCACCAGCGCTTTTGTCGCCGCTTTGAAAAGCTCCGGGAGCGGAATTCGAAGGCGGAGCCCCGGACGACTGTCAGCCCAATGTCAGCCGCCCGGCAGGTTCCCCGCCTTCGAATTCCGGTCCCGGAGAAAACTCACGCGGTCTTGAGAAGGGGCACCCCATCCCCCGCCAGCACCTGGCTCACGATCCGCATGAGCCTGCCGATGTCGTAGGGTTTCGACATCGAGGCACAGAATCCGAACTTGCGGCAGTCGCGCATGACCGCGTCGCTGTCATAGCCGCTGGAGACGATGGCTTTGAGACTCGGATCGATTGCCTGGAGTTGCTTCAGCGCCTGGACGCCGTCGGTGTCACCGGGCAGGCTCAAGTCGCATATTGCCAGTGAAAAGGGGGTGCCTGCCTCCATCGCGTCCTGGGTTGCCTGCAGTGCCGTGGCCACCGAATATGCGGAGGTCACTTCGAAGCCGGATGCACCGAGCACGCTGCTGACGAGCATGCAGATGGCTTCCTCATCATCGAGAATGAGCAGGCGGGTGGGCCCGGGTTTGCGGTCAGACGACAGCTTCGCCGGAGGTGTCATTATGGGCATCGGAAGGATGGTGCAGTTCATATCGGGCATAGCGGTGGTCGTGGCTGTTGAGTGCGGTTCGTCGTGATCGGGATGGATGAAGGCTTGCATCTCGGCGCTGAGCGACTGTGCGCGGATCGCGGTTTTTTTGGCATCGAGTACGCGCTGATGCGTCGCCGGATCTCCCGGCCGGGCCATCAGGGCGAGTGAAAGATGGCCCAGCACCGAGGTGAGCTGGTTGTTCAAGTCGTGCGTGAACTTTTCGATCGCACCCTGGACGTCGTCCTTTCTCTTCGTGCGCTTCACTGGATCTTCTGGGAAAATCTCCGATGTCCTGTGGACGACCGCGAGGTAGCCCTTTCCCGTGGTCATTTCCACAGGGGAGAGCAGCATCTCGACTTGGGCAAAGTCGTCCTTGCCACGCTTCGCCGTGGTTTGAAAATTCACCGGCCCGTGCTTCGTCAGTTCGCTCAGGGCGAGCGGCTGCGCGATGACCGCAGTCAGCGGCTCGCCCACGATTTGATCCGCATCCCGATTGAAGACTTCCTCGGACGCCGGATTCGCGGCGCGCACCGTGCCATCAAAAGCGAGAATCAGCACCGCCTCGTCGGTCAGCATCAGCAGCGCACGCAATTCCGCCTCGGCGTTGTCAGCCCGGTGGCGCAGATCCTCCACGCGTTGATGCATGTGCCGGTAAAGGAGCGAAGCGGAAAGTCCGAGGATGCCGGCGAGGACCGCAAGGATGACGGTGAATACCGGATAGGCATCGCCCGGAGCCATTGCAAAAGCATCCGCTGGAAACGGACTCGCCACCAGGACCGCTCCGGCAATCATCCTCCCTTCGATCCCCTTCGCAAGTGCGCTGAGAGTTCGGATGGACCGAATTTTTTTGGACTGTTTGGGCTGCTCTGACATGACTGACGCTCAGAAGAGCCAATCATGTGCCAAATTATAGCTATTATTACTTGTCTAGTAAATCACCAGACTCAAAACCGGAGCCACCCCCACATTCGCACGCCCTGCGAGGAAGCCGAGTTCCATCAGAAACTCCACGCGCACAACCTCAGCCCCGCACTGTTCGAGCAATTTGATCGCCGCCGCCGCCGTGCCGCCCGTCGCGAGCACGTCGTCAATCAACGCCACCTTCTCGCCCGGCTTCACCGCGTCCACATGCATCTCCACGACGGACTCCCCGTATTCGAGCTTGTAAGCCGCTGAGCACGTCGTCCACGGCAATTTGCCCTTCTTGCGAATCGGGATGAAGCCGAGGCCGAGGTGACTCGCCACGGCTCCCGCAAAAATGAAACCCCGCGCATCAATGCCGACGATTTTCGTGACGCCGAGGCCCTTCAATTCATCCGCGAAACGCTCAATGACGCGCCGAAAAAGAGCGCCATCGGCAAGCACAGGCGTGATGTCCTTGAAGACGACTCCCGGCTTCGGAAAATCGGGGATGTCGCGAATCGTGGAGCGGAGCTGTGCGGAGAGATCCATGCGAGTGATTTCGCAGAGCGCGCGCGGCGAGGCAAGCGTAGCAATGCAGGCGGGGCTGGCAAAGTAGACAAGGTTTCCGACCTCGGGCGGGAGGATGGGCGGAGGCGGCGGGATCGCACCGAACGAAGCGTAGGCGCGCTCGGAAGAGCGCGAGGTGGTCCTCCCGCCCAGGCCCACTTCACATCACGCAGCGCCGCCAGCCTCCTCGATCCCCTCGCTGTGCAGATTGCCGCTCTTGCCGAAGGCTTCGGCGACGCTCGGCACGGGCGTGGGGTTGCTTGAGCCGAGGATGTCGTTCTGCTCGTGCGCATCTTCGCGGGCGCGGAATTTCACACCGACGAGCTTGCTCACGCCGTGCTCCTCCATCGTCACGCCGTAAAGTGCATCAGCGCGCGCGATGGTGCGCTTGTTGTGGCTGATGACCACGAACTGCGACTGCTGCACGAAGCGGTCGAGGATCTTGATGAACCGGCTGATGTTCGACTCGTCGAGCGGCGCGTCCATTTCATCCAGCACGCAGAACGGCGACGGCTTCACCATGTAAATCGAGAACAGCAGCGCGACCGCCGTCATCGTCTTCTCACCGCCCGAGAGCAGTGTGATGCTCTGGAGCTGCTTGCCCGGCGGCTTCGCGATGATCTCGATGCCGCTCTCCAGCGGATCGTCCTCCATCGTGAGCACAAGGTTCGCCTGCCCCCCACCAAACAGCTCGCGGAACATCTCCTGGAAGTTCACACGGATTTTTTCAAACGTGTCCGCGAAGAGCGTCTTCGTGGTCGTGTTGATTTTGTTGATCACGCCGAGCAGCTCGTCCTTCGCGGCGATGGTGTCGCCGATTTGCGTTTCGAGGAAAGTGTGGCGCTGCTCGAGTTCCTCGAACTCCGCGATGGCGTCGAGATTCACCGGCCCCATGCCCGCGAGCCGCGTGTCGAGTTCGCGCACGATCGTCTCGATGCGGAACCAGTCGATCGTCGCGGACACCGGAGCCTCGGCAGCTTCCTCCGCGACCTCGTTGCCTTCGGATGAAATGTCGGCGGTCTCGGTGCTTTCCGCATTCACCCCTCCGTCTGCGCTTGCCGAAGCGCCATCAGTCCCCTCACCCGCTGCCTCGCTCTGCGCCTGCACGTCGAGCTTGCGCACGCGCTTCCCGATTTCCTTCATGCAAAGGGCGAGCGCGTAGCCGTCCGGCACGAACTCACGCAGCGTGACCTGATAGCGTTTCTGAATGTGGTCATCAATCGCCGCGGCCTTCAGTTCGAGCTGCGTCGAACGCACTTCGATGGCACCGCGCTGCTCCATGCAGTGCGACTGATCGCGGCGGAGATGCCGCATCCGATCCGCCATTTCCTCGGCGGCGGCAACAACACTCTTGCGTTCCTCCTGCACCGCTGCGACGTGCTCATTCGCCTCGCCGATGCTCGCGCGCAGCCGCTCCATGTTCGCTTCGATTTCCCCGCGCTCAGCTTCTAGCGCGCCCCCGCGCTCCTCGTAACTCTGCACATCGCGCTGACGCTGATCGATCAGTTCGCTCAGCTCAGCAATGCGCGCTTCCATCGGCTGACGCTGGTGATGCAGCGATGAATGCCGCTGGCGCTCGGTCGCAACTTTGATCTTCAGATCGTTCAGGTCGCTCGCGATTTCATTTTCGCGAGCGCGCAACATCTCCAGCGAACCCTGCGCCTCGGTGCGGCGCGCGTGGGCATTTTCAAATGCATCCATCGCCCCGCGGATCTCGCCTTCGAGTTCCGCGACCTTGGCCGCGGCCTCGCTGCGGCGCGACTCGGCGCTCTGGTGTTCCCATTCGAGGCTCTCGCTGCGACGCGTCGTCTCGGTGAGCTGCGAATCAATCATCTGCAACTGCCCCTGCAACGTCCCGAGCCGTACGGTCGCGTTCTGCTTTTCCTCGCGCGCCTCGGTGAGCTGCACCTGCGCGGCTTCCATGCGCTGCAAAATTTCCGTCTGCCGCGCGACGATGTCGTCGTGTGAAGCACGCAGCCGGGTGACTTCCTCTTCGAGCGCGAGCGTCTGATTTTTCCGCGCGAGCACGGAAGATCCCGCATCGCTCGCAGTGCCGCCAGTGAGCAGTCCTTCCGTCGTCAAAACTTCGCCCGCGAGCGTCACTGCGCACAGCCTGCGTCCGTCCGCATGCGCGCGCTGCTGGATCTGGATCGCCGCATCCACGCTCTGCACGATCACATGATCCGCGAGCAGCGCGGCGAGCAGCGGGCGCATGGAATCATCCACGCGCACCTTGTCCATCGCCCACGCGAGCGCGCCGTCGGGGAGGAACTGCCCCTGCGATCCCGTCGCCGGCTGGAGTTCGCGCAGCAGCAGCGTCGCGCGGCCCCACTTCTTCGCGGCGAGCGTGCGCATCACGGACTCCGCGACCATCGCGTCCTTCATCAAAATCGCCTGCAAGTT
>JBDSAR010000399.1:0-2480 GCA_039922035.1 Chthoniobacteraceae bacterium | reverse complement strand
TATCGCTGTGAATCCGGCAATTCCTGTGGTCCCGCACGTGCGAGCGGTTCCGAGGGAAGCCGCGAGGTCGTCACAGTTGACGCATTTTCGCAAGTTTCGTCGCAGATGTTGCGAAAATGCCACTGTTTCGCCATCTGATTGTAACATTGGCGTGTGAGGTTTGCGTCGCACTTGAAACACCTACGACACAAACACCCATGTTGAAATCCACCCTCACACTGAGCCTCGCACTCGCTGCCACCGCCGCATTCGCAGCGCCGGCAGCAGTCACCCAGACCGCGCCGAAGGAAAAGTCCGCCCTCGACAAGCTCTGGGACCTGCCCGTGCTCTACAAGAACGACAAGAACCCGATCATCGAGGAACTCGATTTCACGGGGCGCTTCCAGCTCGACTGGTTCGGCGTTGATTCGAACAAGGACAAGACCTTCAAGCAGGGCGACATTGACTACACGGAGATTCGCCGCTTCCGCCTCGGCATTGACTCGTGGTTCCTGAACCGCCACCTGCAACTGAAGGCGACGGTGGATACCTCGCTCGCGAGCTACCACAAGCAGGCCGTCTTTTACAACCGGATGACGGACCTCTACCTGAACTGGAAGGTGAGCGACGCGCTGCAAATCCGCGCGGGCAAATTCGAGCCGCACTTCGGCTTCGACCGCGAGTATTCGGACAACCTGCAGAAATTTTTCGAGCGCAGCGTGTTTGACGAGCAGGTCTTCAACAACACGGGCAACGACTACGCGGCGGGCGCATCGGTCCTCGGGAAAATCGGCAACTTCGGCTATCAGGTCGCGATTTTCTCGAATGACGTGAACAAGGAATTCGGCCTCTTCAATGGCGGCTCGAGCGAGCTGTTCGAGGTGAGCTACGACTTTGCCAAAACGATCGGCGCGGACAAGGCGCTGTGGGCAGTGGATTACATGCACATGGACCTGAACGGGCAGAGCAATGTGTTCAACACGATGCACAATGCGGCGGCGACCTACTTCGACTATCAGAAGGGCCGCTTCGGCCTCGTGGCGCAGGTCGGCTATGGCAACGGAACGATGGCAAAGGGCGACCTCTACAGCTTCATGGTGATGCCCACGTATTACATCATCCCCGACAAGCTCGAGGTGATCGCCCGCTATCAATACGGCACCTCGGACAAGCCGAATGGCATCACCACTCAGAACCGCCAGATCGGCACCGTCGGCAAATTCACCGGCGACACCTACAACTCCGCCTATGTGGGCCTGAACTACTACCTCTACGGCCAGAAGGCGAAGCTCATGGTCGGCGGACAGTACGACGAGTTGACCGGCGGCACTGGCAAGAGCGCCAACTACCGCGGCTGGACCACGCTGGTCGGCTTCCGGGTGTTCTGGTAGGCGGGCATTTTTAGTGTGTGGAATTTCGCGCGACCGCCGTTCAATCCGGGGCCGCCGAATCCGCCGCAAATCCTTCCAGCCCGCTCGAACCGCCGATACGAAAGGTTGCAGTGTTACGCCATTGGCTCCCAAATGCCACGCAACCGTAACATTCGCACCGCAACCTCCAACCCTTGCCACGCCTGATGCCATCCCATTACGAAGATTCGCTCCAGCACGATGTTGATCGCATCAAGCACAAAGTCGCGGACATGTCGCGCCTTGCGGAGGGTGCGCTGGAGGCATGCGTCAAGGCCCTCACGACCCGCGACCGGCAGCTCGCGTACGCAGTGATTTTGCGCGACCGGCGCATTGATGAGCTGGAAAAGGAACTCGATCGGCTCTGCCTGGAATTTCTCATCCGTCAGCAGCCCGTTGCGCGCAGCCTGCGCTTTGCCTACATCACCATCCGCGTGACGCTGGAGCTGGAGCGCATCGGCGACTACGCGGAGAGCATTGCACGCCAGACGCTGAAGCTCGCGAAACTGAACGCGCAAGTCCCGCTGGAGCGCTTCCAGCAAATCGCCAGCCTGAGCATCCCGATGCTGCGCGACGCGGTGAAGGCATTCATCGCCGGCGACGAAGCGCTCGCCCGCGACGTCCTCGGCCGCGAATACGAGGTGGATGCGTTGCGGACAGTCATCAACAACGATCTCTTCAAGCTGCGCGCGGAAAATCTCATCCCGCTCGAGGCGCTCACACCGCTGATGACGATTGCGCGCCGCTTCGAGCGGGTGTCCGACCAGGCGACGAACATCTGCGAGGACGTGATCTACATGATGACCGGCGACTACCCGCGCAAACTCGGCGGCGAAACGTGGCGCATGGTTTTCATTGATGAACGCAACAGTTGCCGCAGCCAGATGGCCGAGGCCATCGCCACCGAGCTGAAGCGCCCGCAGTTCGTCTTTGCCAGCGCGGGCCTCACCCCGACGCAGCTCGATCCCGGCATGGTGGAATTCATGCGCAGCAGAGGCGTGGATCTCTCGAACGCCAAGACCCACAGCGTCGATCAGCTCCCAAATCTCGACGCCGCGCAGATCATCGTGGCGCTCGCGCCAGCGGCGAAAA
>JBDSAR010000398.1:0-2256 GCA_039922035.1 Chthoniobacteraceae bacterium | reverse complement strand
GCGGCCTGCCGTTTCCTGCTGGAAAGCTACGACGATCCCGCGCTCATCAATGTCGGCTACGGCGACGACGTGACCATCCGCGAACTCGCCGAGACCGTCTGCGAAGTCGTCGGCTTCAAGGGTTCGCTCACTTTCGACCGGACGAAGCCCGACGGCACGCCGCGCAAGCTCATGGATAGCACGCGCCTGCTCTCGCTCGGATGGAAGCCGAGCATCCCGCTGAAGGAAGGCATCCACCAGACTTACGCGTGGTATCTCAGCAAGGGGCCGGGCGCGGCCTGATCCTTTCGTCCGTCGCGGAAAGGCTTGCCGCCGCAATCCACCTAAGACAAACGAGGTGCCCGAATCACCCCACGCACCCTTATCCCATGAAACGCTCATCCTTCCTCGCTCTCGTCATCGCCGCCTCGATTGGCCTTCCCGCCTTTGTCTCTGCTGCGGAAAAGCCGCTCCGCGTGCTCCTCATCACCGGCGGCTGCTGCCACGACTACGCGGCGCAGAAGGACATTTTGAAAAAGGGCATCGAGGCGCGGGCCAACGTGCTCGTGGAGCAGATCCACACGGACGACAAAAGCGTGAAGCCGCCGCTGCCGATTTACGGGAATCCAGAATATGCGAAGGGCTTCGACGTGGTGATCCACGATGAGTGCTCGGCGGGTATCACGGACCCGGCAGTCATCGCGGGCGTGATCAAGCCGCATGCCGATGGTATCCCCGGCGTGAACCTGCACTGCGCGATGCACTGCTACCGCTTCGGCGAGTTCCAGAAGCCCGTGGCGTCCGGCGCGGATAACGCGCACTGGTATGAATATCTCGGCCTCCAGTCCACCGGCCACGGCCCGCAGGAGCCGATCGCCATCACTTTCACGGCAAAGGATTCGGGCATTGTGAAGGGCTTCGCCGACTGGACGACGATGAAGGAAGAGCTCTACAACAACATCCAGATCCTCACCGGTAAGGAACTCGCGAAGGGCAAACAGACGCAGAAGGGCAAGGATGGCACGGTGAAGGAAGTGGAGACGGTCGTGGCGTGGACGAACGAATACGGCCCGAAGAAGACCCGCGTTTTCTCGACGACGATCGGACACAACAACGCGACGGTGGAAGATGCGCGCTATCTTGATCTCGTGACGCGCGGCGTGCTCTGGAGCGCCGGCAAGCTGAACGAAGACGGCACTCCCGCGAAGGGCTACGGCCCCGCCGGGAAGTAGGTGGGACGCGCGATCCGTCGCGCGTTTTGCTCATCTGCATGGGAGCGTGCGCAGAGCGCCCGCTCCACCTCGGCTCAACGCGGTTTCAGCACAGAGTCAATCCACGCATATGCCTGCTCGCGGATTTCCGGTGGGAAATCGTGCGGGCCTTCGGGATGCACCACGCGGAGGGCTTCCGCAGCATTGTGCAATTTGAAGACCGGCAGCGCGGCTTTGACGATGCTGTCCACGCTCTGCCATTTGAAGTTTGAATCGCCGAGCGGCGCGCTGATGAAGACACGGCGAGGTGCGAGCGCGCCGATGAGTTCGTGGAAGTCGAACGGGATGTCCGCGAGGCGGCCTTTGTAGTCGGCAAGGCGCGGCATGTAGCGGTCCTGGCACCAGCCTTTTCCGTGCTCCCACACCGCGGGATTGCCGCCGTAGTAGTCGAGGTAGGAATCGAGTCCGCAGCTCGACACGACGGCCTTGATGCGATCATCGAAGACGGCGGTGTAAACGGAGTTGTGCCCGCCGAGCGAGTGGCCGATGGCGGCGTAGCTGCCGCCTTTCACGAATGGCAGCGAGTCGAGCAAGTCGAGCCCGCGGATGTTGTCCCAGATCGCCTTCATCGTGCCGCTCGCGTAGCCGAGCACTTTGAGGTCCGGCTGGTAATCCGCGAGCTGCGGGTATGATGGCGCCAGTGCGACGTAGCCGCGCTTCGCGAGTTCGAGCGCGTAGGTGCGGTTCGTGCGAAAGCCTTCCTCCACGATGCTGCGATGGCCGACGACATTGTCGGTGCCGTGCAGGCACAGGACGGCGGGAAACTTTTCCTTCCCGGCGAGCGCAGCCTTCGGGATGAGCAGATAGGCCTGCGCGCGTCCGCCCGGCTCGGCGGCATACGTGATCTTGCGGCGGATGTGATCGCCCGCGTCCACCTCCTCGATCACCTGCATGTCGAGTGCGACACGCTTCTCAGCGCCGGGGAGCGGACCCATCACGGCCTGCATCCCGCGCAGGATTTCCGCGCGGCGCTGCTGCCAATCGGCGCTGGTCTGCACGCGCTGCA
>JBDSAR010000397.1:0-11389 GCA_039922035.1 Chthoniobacteraceae bacterium | reverse complement strand
TGACGCGACTCCGGCTGAAGCGATCCGCACACCAGCCGCCCAGCGGACTCAGCACGCCATAGACGAGGAGAAAAACCATCGTCAGCGCGCCGAAGTCATCGTCGCCCATCGGGATCGCCGCCTTGATGGAATCCCGCATTGTCGTGAGCATGATGCGGTCGAGGTAATTCAGGCAGCCCACGACCCAGAGCAATGCGACTACAAGCCACGCCCTTGGGAGCGGGCTCAAATCCGCAGTGTCGCTGCCCGTGGTGCTGGGAGGAGGCATGGGGAAAACGGACTACATGCAGGGCTTCACGGCTGGCGCAGCCATTCCAAGCTGATCCGCCGGATGCGCAGGCGATTGAGCGCGCCCACTTTGCTGTCGCCCGCGCAATAGCCGAGCAGCACTGCGTCGGCGGTGAAGTGGATCGCGATGTAATGATAGAGGCCTTCCGGGTCACTCTCGATCAGTTTGCGTTGCGGCCACGTTTTTCCTCCGTCGCTGGAAATGGCCGCGACGAGCGGATTGCGTTTGCGTGGCGGGAACGGGAACTGGCCGGAGTGATCGTTGAAAAGCGCGAGCAAGTCCGAACTGCCCGGCAGGCGCTTGATGCTCGCGGGACCGGCGGGTGATTTTAGCTCGGTCGCGAATGGCGGCGTCCACGTTTTCCCCGCATCAATGGAGGTGAAGCCAAACTGCGCGCCCTGATCCGTGCGGCTCCACGAGAAGAGCGAGCCGTCCGCATTTTCCACCACGCCCGGCTCCTGCAATCCCGTCCCGCTGCGCACCGGCATTGCCCACCACGAGCCGGACTCCTGCCACGTCGCGCCTTCGTCATCCGAATAAATCCACATCGTGATCGCGCGCGAATCCCACGACTTGCTCGAATGCGGATCGGTACCGCGAGCGCGATGGAATGCGAGCGGGAGAATGATGCGCCCCTTGCTCGTCTGGATGGCGCGGTCGTTGTTCAGCACGAAGTAGCCTGGAGCGGCCAGCACGAGTTTTGCCTCACTCCACGTTGCGCCGTCGTCGGACGAGACGCGCATGTGCGGACGGCAATCGATCCAACTGTTCTTCACGCAATAGAACATCGCGAGCTTCCCACTCGCCATGCGCAGCAGCGACACGCTCATCACATTCTTGCCGCTCGTATTTTCCACGATCACCTGCGGCTGGCTCCACGTGCGCCCCTGATCATCCGAGTGGATGCGCACGATGCGCGCCGGGCTTTCATCCGCCGCACCGCCGTAAAATTGCGAGTAGCAGAAGATGATGCGCCCCGATGCGAGCGTGGCGAATGAGCCTTCCGAGTTGCGCGGGTTTTCCTTCGTCGGTTCGAGGTTGAGAGCGACATCGCCTTGCCCTCGCGCGCTTCCCACGAGTAAGAGGAGGCCGAAGGCTACTGCGAATAGTGAGCTCAGGGGGTGTTTCGGGAACATGGATTTGATGAGGTTGTTTAATTCGACAAAGCGCCGGACACCACAGTTTCTTCAAATTCTCCAGCGCCTTTGCTTCGGCGATCTTCTGCCACTCAGATGCCGCGAGCGTGTCGCAATCCTCCTGCGCGCAGCCGGTGTTGTCGCGCTGCTCGATCATCGGGGCGGAGTAGATGTAGCCATTTGTGTAGCCGGCGACCAAGGCGTGCGGATCGTTCGCGGCTTTCTTGATGTTGAGATCGACCTGAACGGTGAGTCCGCTGGGGAATGTCAAGAGTTTGAAGTCGCCGATGCGCCGGCCGCAGACCTCGACTGCCAGCGGCGGCTTTCCGTCCGCCTTGGTTTGTTTGAGGTGCATTTTCAGCAGCGCGAGGTTCGTGTTCAGACGCGTGAGTCATTCCATCACCGCTAGATTTTGGAGATGGGCTTCGACACGGACAACGCGACGCGCCACGAAGCGCGTGGGCGACAATCCAAACTTGCAAATGAAGAACCTACTCCTCTCCATCGCCCTGCTTCACGCCCAGTTCGGTGCGAATGCCGCGGAGATCGACCGTATTTGGCTGACTCATCAAACGAATGATCCCAGCAAGCTCGTCGTAAACTGGGAGACTGCCGCGCCCGGCGATTCGGTCGTGGAGTTTGGAACGGCACCCTCACTGGGCGAACGTGTCGCGACGGCGGAATCGGTGACGCTGCATCACGTCGAGATTCCGCTCGCGAAGAAGGACGTGACCTATCATTACCGCGTTCGCTCTGGCATGGAGGCATCGGCGGTGCATCAATTCAACGGCTACCCCAGCGACGAACTCCGCGTCGCGGTGGTGGCAGACACCGGCTACGCGAAGCAGTCGTGGGCCGCAGCGGTGTTGCGGGAGAATCCGCACCTGCTGCTCAGCGCCGGAGATCATGTGCCCGCCTTGCACAGCGGCCAGCCCGTGGCGCGTGAGAACACGGGTGCGTTCAGCCGATTCGTGACCGGAGGGGCGGTGCTTTTTCAATCCACGCCGTGGATGCCGGCGCTCGGAAATCACGACCGCGAGATTCGTCCGCGCGGGCCGAAGCCGCCGCCGGAGCCGGCCTATGACATCGAGGCCACGGCGTTCCGCGACTTCTTCGCGCTGCCGGGTGACGAATGGCGCTGGCACTTCGACGTGCCCGACTTCGGAGTCCGATTTGTCGCGCTCGATTTCAGCCACCTCAGCGATCAAGGGACGACCTGGCAGACGTGCCATCCGTTCGCCCGCGACGGCGTGCAGTTCGGTTGGTATCGCGATCTCATGGCGGGTAGCAGGGAGCCGTTCGTGATTACGCTCTACAACGAGCGGAACTCGACGGTGCGCGGATTGGAGGGCGGCGAATGGGGCCGGATGATCGCCCAGGGCACGCTCGCCATCACCGGCTTCGGCTACTTCGGCGAGCGGGCGGAGTTGAGCGGAATTCCCTTTTACAACACTTCCGTAAGCGGCACCGGCACTCCCTACGCCGATCCGAAATCGGTCGTACTGAAGAGCGAGGATAATTTCATGCTGCTCACTTTTCATCGGGCACCCGCGCGGTTGCGCGTCGAGTTGAAAAATCTCAGCGGCGAGGTGCTCGATCGGAAGGAATTCCGTCCGCGCGGCCCAGCGCAAGAAACCAAGCCACAATGAAATCTCCCACCCATCTAGCTGTGAAGTTTCAGGACGTTGTTCATGGTTGTTGGGGAAGCCGCGCCACTTCAACGCGAAGTTGAACCTTGCCACTGACATCGCGTCCGGCGCGCACATCGGCCTCCGTGAAGGCGGCCATGAGGACCTCGCCATCGGGCGTCCGTTTGTGGTCGTAGATGATGCGAATGATGCCGTCGCTGCCTTGCACGCCATCGGGATAAGTAACGTCTTCGCGTTCATCGAACAGGAAGCCGCCGAGCCAGGTCTTGCCATCGTCATCGGAAATATAGGCCGTAAGCTTCTCGCGCGGGACGCGTTGGTCGAGCGGGCCGTGCTTCACGAGCAGCAGACTCCCCGACTGCAAGCGCCGCATGAAGAAGCGCGAAGTGCAATGCTTGAGCGCGATGCGCTGTACGGGAGTCCATGTCCGGCCTTGGTCCGTGGAAATGGTTTCCGCCAATCCCTGCCCACGCACCAGCATCCAGAGCGAGCCGTCCTTGCGCTCGACGATCATCGGCTCATCGGGGCCACGCGTTTTGGAGTCGGGCACGTTGGCGGTGCCGCGAAGGTTGAAGGTTTTGCCCTGATCGCTTGATGCATAGACATGGATGCTGTTGTCGGCCTTCCAAATCGACGAGGTGAGCAGGCAGTCACCGTTCGCGAGCGCGGTGGGCTTGTTCATCATGATGCCGTCGCCAATGCGGCGCGGCGCGGACCATTTGGGATCGGTTGCATCCGATTCAGCGGTCATCATTGCCCACACCCCGAACCGCCCGTCCTGCATCCCCGCGCTTTGACCCCAGAACAGCCACAGGCGCTGTTGCGGATCGATCCAGACGTTGGCGGACATGGCGCGGGTGTGGCAGGAATAACACGCGGCCTTGTTCCGATGCGCCTCGAAGCGCTCGCGGATGCTCATCTTTTGTGCGGCCTTTTTGGAGTCATCCTCCAAGGCGAAGGCGACTCTTGGCTCCTGCGGCGGGCGGTTGAAAATGGTTTCGAACAGCCACGCGCCGCGCTTCATCGCCGCGACTCGCGCATGCAATGCGGCTTGCCTCCCAAGCGTCCGACACGCGACACAAAGATCATCGTCACATCCTGGTTGACCTGACCCTATTCCTTCATTCCTGACAGTCTCGAACCCCGAACTCATCCGATCACCCATGAAACGCATCCTCCTCACATTCCTCGCGCTCGCGAATTTTGCCAGCGCCGCGTCGCTTGTTTTCCAAGGCACCGACGGGCCGGGCAAGGGGAAGCACATCGTCTTCGTCGCGGGCGACCATGAATACCGCTCGGAGGAATCGCTGCCGGCGCTCGCGCGGATTCTCGCGAAGCATCAGGGGTTCAAATGCACGGTGCTGTTTGACATGGATAAGGACGGCAACATCAGCGCGGGCGAGCCGCAGAATATCCCTGGGATGGAGGCGCTCGACACGGCGGATCTCGCGGTGGTCTTCCTGCGCTTCCAGGGGCTTCCCGCCGAGCAGATGAAGCACTTCGATGATTACCTGAAGCGGGGCGGGCCGGTGATCGGGCTGCGGACGGCGACGCATGCGTTCAAAGGCACGCCCGAGCCCTTCGCGAAGTATGACTACAATTCCAAAGTACCCGGTTACGAATCCGGCTTCGGGCATCAGGTGCTCGGGCAGACGTGGGTCGGGCACTACGGACAGAACCACAAGCAGAGCACGCGCATCAGCATCGTGCCGGAGAAGGCGTCACATCCGATCCTGCGCGGCGTGAAGGACGTGTGGGTGCAGGCGGGCGGCTATGTGGGCAAGCCGAGCGATGGCGAAATCCTGACGATGGCGCAGCCACTGAATGGCATGACTGCCGATTCGCCCGCCGATGCGACCAAGCCGCCGCAGCCCTCGGAGTGGACGCGCACTTACAAGGCCGCGAATGGAAAAGCCGCGCGCGTTTTCACTTCGCTCTACGGCACGTCGGAGGACATCACGAATGACGGCTACCGCCGGATGCTCGTGAACGCGTGTTTCTGGACGCTCGGCCTGGAGGAGAAAATCACGCCGACTCTCGACATCGCATTCGTCGGGCCGTTCAAGCCAAACACCTTCGGCGGCGGCGCATACGCGCGCGGCATCCAGCCCGAGATGTATGCGGGATTCGACAGCCAGATTCCGGCGAACGCCAACACGAAGAACACAGAAGCTCCGAAGCCGAAAGCGAAGGGCGCGGAAAAGGCGGAGAAGAACGACGCGAAGCAGGAACCGGCGCAGGACGACAGCAAGAGGGGCAGCAGGAAGCGTGAGCCTCGAAAGGAGCAGGCTTCGGCGCCTGTCGCTCCGGCCATCGCACCGATCATCACGGGCAAGCCCGCGCGCTTCGTGCGCATCGAACTGCCGGGCGACAAACGCATCCTCACCCTCGCGGAAGTGGAAGTCTTGAGCGGTGGAAAGAACATCGCGCCGACCGGGAAGGCCACGCAGTCCAGCACGAACGGCGACGCTGTCGCAGCGCGAGCCACCGATGGGAACAAGGATTCGGACTACAACAAGAAGGGCCAGACGCATACGAGCAACGCGGGCTCGACGAATCCATGGTGGGAACTCGATCTCGGACACGCGGTGGATGTGGAAAAGATCGGCGTCTGGAATCGAGGAAGTCTTTCGGAGCGCCTCGATGGTTTCACTTTGAAGCTGCTCGATGCGGATCGGAAAGAGGTGTTCGTCGCGACGGGCATCGCCGCGCCCGAGGCGATGGAGATTGATGTGAAGAACAAGGGTGCGCTCACGTATTTCACCTTCGACGGAAAACCGGGCCAGCCCGCCGGGAAGGGCGTGGCGACCGCGAAAGTGGACGACAAAAAGCAGGGTGGCAGAAAGCCCGCGCCTTCGTCCAAGGAACCCGCGCTCGCCGACGTGCCCGCGGACTATCGCGACCCGCTGCCGTTCACTTTTCAAAAAGGTGAAACGATCGCGATCCTCGGCAGCGGTCTCGCGGATCGGATGCAGCACGACGGCTGGGTGGAGACGCTGCTCCAGAGCGCGCTCGGCGGTCAGCAAGTGCGCTTCCGCGACATGAGCACGAGCGGCGATCGGCCGGGAAACTACCCGCGCAGCAGCGGGCAGATCTCGATGACCGCGTATCTCCAGCACGTGAAGGCCGACGCGGTGTTCGCATTCTTCGGCTACAACGAGTCGTTCGACGGCAAGCCGGACGATTACAAAAAGCAGCTCCTCGACTTTGTGAAAAAGACGCGCGGCTCGAAGGCGAACGGCAAGGGCTTTCCGCGCCTCGTGCTCTTCAGTCCCATCGCGCACGAGGACACGCGCAGCCCAAATGTGCCCGACGGCAAGGCGCACAACGCGCAGCTCGAAGCCTACACGAAGGCCACCGAGGCCGCGGCGAAGGAGGCGGGCGTGGCGTTTGTGGATCTCTTTCACCCATCGCTTGAGCTTTTCAAAGCCGCGAAGACGCCGCTGACGATCAATGGCGCGCATCTTTCCGAAGACGGCAACCGCCAGCTCGCCGAGGTGATCGCGAAGGCGCTGCTCGGCAAACCGGTCAGCTCGTCGCCCTCGCTCGATCCGCTGCGCGAGGCGGTGCTCGACAAAAATCTGCACTGGTGGAACCGCTACCACGCCTCGGACGGCAACGACGTGTGGGGCAGCCGTTCGACGCTGAGTTTCGTGGATGGCCAGACGAACGCCGTCGTGCTCCAGCACGAACTCACGATGCTCGACACGATGACCGCAAACCGCGACGCGCGCGTGTGGTCGCGCGCGCAAGGCAAGGACGTGAAGGTGGACGACAGCAATGTGCCGAAGCCGATCCCGGTCATCTCGAACGTCGGCGGCAAGAGCAAAAGCTCGAACGCGCAGAAGGAAGGCGTGCTGAAATACATCAGCGGCGAGGAAGGCCTCAAACACATGGCCGTCGCGAAGGGATTCAAGGTGAACCTCTTTGCCGACGAGGCGAAATTCCCGCAGCTCGTGAATCCCGTGCAGATGCAGGTGGACGCGAAAGGCCGCCTCTGGGCCGCGGTGTGGCCGACGTATCCAAAATGGGAGCCGCTCAAAAAAATGAACGATGCCATTTTGATTTTCCACGACGATGACGGTGACGGAAAAGCGGATCGCGTGACGGAGTTTGCGAAGGTGCAGAATCCGCTCGGCTTTGAGTTTTGGAATGGCGGCGTGATCGTCACCTGCCAGTCGGAGCTGCTATTCCTGAAGGACACGAAGGGCGACGGCGTGGCCGATGTGCGCGTCACCTTGCTCCAGGGCCTCGACTCCTCCGACTCGCACCACGGGGCGAACAACCTCATCTACGGTCCCGACGGCGCGATCTATTGGCAGAGCGGCGTCTTCATGCAGCACAACTACGAGCACCCGTGGGGCCCGTCGCTGCAGGCCTCCGCGAGCGCGATGTATCGTTTCGACCCGCGCCGCTTCACCATCTCGATGCACGCGACGAATTCGCCGAATCCGCACGGCATTTCGTTCGACTACTGGGGCTACCACTACGCGACGGACGGCACCGGTGGGCGGGCGTATCAGGTGCGGCCCGAGGGCAGCGGCTTCAAGATGCACGAACTGCTCAAAAAGGAAGTCCGCCCCGTGACATCGAGCGGCGTCGTGTCGAGCACGCACTTCCCGGAGAAAATGCAGGGCGACTTTTTGATCTGCAACGTCATCGGCTTCCTCGGCATCAAGCAGTATCACCTCGACCGCAACGCCGACACCGGCGCGGTCTGGGGCGAGCCGAATGGTGACGAACTGACCGTGAGCGTGACGAACGCCGACGGCAGCAAGAGCGAGGAAAAATCACGAGGCTTCCTGATGAGCGGCGACAAAAATTTCCGTCCGTCCGATGCAAAGTTCGGAGCCGACGGCGCGCTCTACGTGAGCGACTGGCACAACGTGATCATCGGCCACATGCAGCACAACGTGCGCGACCCGAACCGCGACCATGCACATGGGCGCATCTACCGCATCACCGCCGAGGGACGCCCGCTGCAGAAGCCCGTCGCCATCGCCGGCCAGCCGATCCCCGCGCTGCTGGAGAATCTGAAATCACCCGTGGACGGCATCCGCCACCGCACGCACATCGAGCTCAGCGGACGCGACAGCAAGGAGGTCATCGCCGCAGTGAAGACGTGGATGAAGCAATTTGATCCGAACAAGAAGGAGGACGCGCATCACCTGCTCGAGGCGCTGTGGATTCACCAGCAGCACAACGTCCGCAACATCGAGCTGCTCGGCCAGCTCCTGAAATCCCCCGAGCCGCACGCGCGCATCGCCGCGAACACCGTGCAGCATTTGTGGTTCAATGTGGAGGCCTCGCTCCGTGGCGGCATCGTCGCGGAAGTCGCGGAGGCTGCCGCGAAAAAATCCGGCGTCCTCTCGGACACACCCGAACTCACCACGATCCGCATCGCGACCGTGCCGGAGAAAATGATGTATGACACGAAGGAGCTGACCGTGAAGGCCGGCAAGAAAGTGAAGCTCACTTTCGCCAATCAGGACTTCATGCCGCACAACATTCTCCTCGTGAAACCCGGCAAGGCCGACGCGGTCGGCGAAAAGGCAATCGCGCTCGGTGCGAACGGTTTCAATGTGAACTTCATCCCCGAGAGCACGGACATCCTCTGGCACAGCAATCTCGTGGACCACGGCAAGGAGCAGGTAATTGACTTCACCGCGCCCGCATCGCCCGGCGACTATCCGTACATTTGCTCATTCCCCGGCCATCACCTGATCATGCGCGGCACGCTGCATGTGAAGTAGCCGATTCTCGGGGAGAAAGCGGGCGCAAGGAAAAACCGCGCCAAGATGCTCGCGGAAGGATGTGCTGCGGCGACGGGGCACTTTGCCAAGTCGCACGAGTTTCCTGTCTGAAACGGGCTTGCTGCCGTTGTTCATCCATTGATGAAACTCCGCCCATTCCTCCTCGCACTCTCGCTGCCGCTCCCCTTCGCCGTCACGGCGCACAGTGCTCCGGCTGCAAAGCCGAACATCCTCTTCATCCTCGCCGACGATCTCGGCGTTGACGGCGTGAGCTGCTACGAAGGCGGCGCGCACAATACGCCGAACGCGGACAAGCTCGCGGACATCCATCCCGTCGGCGTCGAAACGAAGCGGGAGATGCGAAAGCAAAAGAGCGTCGAGAAAAACAAGTCCTGAGCGGCGAAATCAATTCGCGTCGCTTTCTTATGAACCAGTATTCGCGGCCATCGCGTTCCTCGCGGTGCTCTGCGGGCTGGCCGCTCGACCGCCTTCTTCTTCCCAAGCCAATCCCCCCGTCTCTCCCAATGATCCTCCGCTCGCTGCCCTTCCTCATTCTTGCCGTCCTGCCGCTGCGCCCCGTTTCGCACGCAGGTGACGCGGCGGAAAAGAACAACGCCAGCGCCGACCTGGCTGCCTTCAAATCGCGGCTGCTCACAGCGACGACACGGCACCTGAACCTGCTGCTCGGAGCCGATGGCTCGGTGGCGGAACTCAAGGGCAAGGGCGGCGACGGCGAGGAGGCGCTCGCGTTTTACCGCGTGTTTGAAATCACCGGCGATCCGCGTTTCCGCACAGCGGCGATCAGTCTCGCCGATCGCGTGCTGAAGGACATGCGCGCGATGAAATTCGGCGTGCTGCCGATCAAGGAAAAGGAGAAGCCGGACGGCAGGGCATTCATCGGCGGCGGACCGCCGGCGATGGGTTTCTACGTGGCGAATGTCGCCTACATTTTGCACAAGGAAGGTGGTCGGACGCCCGATTTGAAATACCTCGCGAAAGTGATTGATGAGTATCCGTGGAATGCGGGCGGCTGGTGGTCGGCGGACATTGATGTGAAGACCGGCGAGTCCAAGCAGCCGCTGACCAAGCCCTCGCCGATCAACAAAACCGCCGCCGTCGCGATGGCCGCGGGAATGCTCAGCGAGGCGCTGCGCACGACGGACCCGGAGGTGTCCGGACGGTTGAAGCAGAAGACCGACAAGTGCATCTATGATCAGGTCATTCCCGCACAGTTGCCCGATGGTTTCTGGCACTACGGCCTCACGGAAAATGATCCGAAGAACAAGGACATCCTCGGCTACTTCATGGTCACCACGCACGTGCTCATGGAGCTGCAGCATTTCAACTCCGCGTATCGCGAGCCGAAGCTCGATGCGGCAATCCGGAGGGCGCAGGCCTTCGCGCTCAAGTGCATCGCGCCGATGACCGACCCGAACACCGGCACCGCCCGCGCAGAGCACGCGACGCCCTCGACACCGCGCCACTACGTGCTGGCCGAAGAGCCGAAACGCGGGTTCCAGCTCGGCCTGATTTTAATCGGCGCGGGGAATTTCGATGAGGGCATCAAAATCATGGATGCCTCGCTCAAGCATTTCGACTTCGGCAATGCCGGCATGGACGGCGTCCACGCCGCCGCACCCTCGGCAGCGATCCTCTCTTCGCTGCGGTAATTCGACTTGAACTTCGCGATCTTCATCACCTCCGACCGACCATGAAACTGCCTGCCTTTCTCCTGCTGCTGCTCACCTCCGCAGTCTCGCTCATCGCCGCGGAAACGAAGCCCAACATCGTCGTCATCGTCGCCGACGATCTCGGCTACGCGGATGTGCTTTTCAATCCGCTGCATCCGCCGGAAGTCACCACGCCCCATCTCGACGCGCTGGCGAAGCAGAGCGTGATCTGCCGGCAGGGCTACGTGAGCGGGCACGTGTGTTCGCCCACGCGCGCGGGGCTGATGACGGGGCGCTACCAGCAGCGGCTCGGTCTTTACACGGGTGGCGAGGCGGGCAGCGGACTGCCGATGAATGAGAAGATTTTTCCGCAGCATCTGAAGCCTGTGGGCTACGCGACGGCGCAGTTTGGCAAATGGCACCTCGGCCCGGATCTCGCGTGGAGCCCGGCGCTGCGCGGGTTCGACGAGGTGTTCGGCTTCCTCGGCCGCGGCGCGCACGACTATTTCAAGCTGAACGATCCGAACGATCCGATCTACCGCGGCACGAAGCCGGTGCATGAGGAAGGCTATCTCACCGACCGACTCGGCGAGGAGGCGTCGGCCTTCATCACGCAGCACCGCGCCCAGCCGTTCTTCGTCTATCTCGCGTTCAACGCGGTCCACGCGCCGCTGCAGGCGCCCGCGGATGAGATCGCGAAATTCAACACGGGCAACGCCGACCGCAACACGCTCCTCGCGATGGGCAAGCGGATGGACGATGCGATCGGCCGCGTCGTGGACACGCTGAAAAAGCAGGGCGTGTGGGAAAACACGCTGCTGTTTTTCATCAGCGACAACGGCGGGCCGCTCGCGCAGAGCGCGGTGAACACGCCGTTGCGCGGCGGCAAGCA
>JBDSAR010000396.1:0-4431 GCA_039922035.1 Chthoniobacteraceae bacterium | reverse complement strand
TAATGCGGAGCGCGGTAGCCGTAGTTAACGAGCGCGGAGTCGGCGGCGAGCCGCTGGCCAGTTTCTTCGTCTGACCTGGGCGACTCAAGCTCCCCGAGAACCCGGTTGCGGATGACGAAAGGTTGCGCCGCCGGAAAGGCACTGTACCGCAAAAAAATCGCCTCGGGCGGCAGTTGGTAGCGGCAGGTTTCTATGACGCGGGAATGACTGGATCCCCCAGGGCGACCTATCGTCGCGTAGAACAGGTTCTTGTATGACTCGAAGGCGTTTGCACCAGGGTAGGCTCGGCTTCTTCCCCCGCCCCGCCTACCATGCACGGAGATTTGCTCCTCCTCGATGAACGCAAGATCGATCAACAGCCCGAAGCGTTTCCGAATGACGGAATCGGGAGAGAGTTCGTGGAGGTTGAACAGCCCAGGCCAGGAGTATTTCTGATAGCCGTTGGAACCCACCTCGACCCACAGTCCCGTCTCAGCTCGTTTCCGCGGCCATTCGCGGTAAAAGGCTGTGTAGGCGTCGGCGTGTTCGGCAACGGTGTGTCCGTCCGTGAGCTTGCGGTCGCAGTAGGCCGGATCGTCCTTCAGCAGCGCGGTGATGAGGTAATAGCTGGGCCGCCGGTTCAGGTCGTGGTTTTCCGTGCCGAGCAGCAGAAGCAGATCATCCATGCCGACATCAGCGAGCCTGCTTTCACCGCGCACCCAGAGCCAGAGCGCCTCCTTCATCGCCGCTTCCGTTTCCGGTTTCAGACGACCGGGAAAATGCGGACTCTTCGAGTGGAAAAGGCAGAGCGTCCGCACGTAGTCGGTGACGGAAAAGAACGTCCAGGGCAGATTCCCTGGTGCTTCCGGCAACGTCCGCGGCGAGTTCGCGGGATTCGAGGCGATGTAGTCCTTCGCCCGTTTGAGCAGACGCGCGTTGGCCTCGTCCCCTTTCTCGTTCAGGTAAAGGGCAGCGAGGCACCAGAGGTTGTCGCCCCATGTCCCAACCGGGAAGCACATGTCCTTCGCGATGGTTTTCCGCAGCGCGTCCTGGCGCAACTTGAGCGACGCGACCTGGCTTTCAGTTACGAGTTTTTCATCGTCGGCGGAGCGGCCAGCGATCTGGCGGCCAGACGTATCAGCGGCCACTAAGTCCGCGGCGGCTTTGGCAGGAGTGTCCGCGACGGGCTTTTCCCCTGCGAAAATTGAGTTCGGTGACAGAATCTGGAGTAAGGCGCTGAGCAGTGGGACGAGTGGTGCGGGAAGCAGCGCAGACAGGAGGAGAATGATCGGTTTCATGCTGAATAGGTTTGTCGGCTTGGCGGACATGCGTGACCTTCCGATTAGATCCGCCTCAAGCGAGCATGTCCTTCACGACGTTGCCGTGGATGTCGGTGAGCCGGTAGTCGCGGCCCTGATGGCGATAGGTGAAGGCTTCGTGGTTGATGCCGAGCTGCTGCATGAGCGTGGCGTTCAGGTCGTGGATGTGGACGGGATCCTTCACGATGTTATAGCTGAAGTCGTCGGTCTGCCCGATGACGTGGCCACCTTTGATCCCCGCGCCCGCGACCCACAGGCTGAAGCAGCGCGGGTGGTGATCGCGTCCGTAGTTGTCCTTCGTGAGCACACCCTGCGAATACACCGTGCGTCCGAATTCGCCGCCCCACACGATGAGCGTGTCGTCGAAAAGTCCGCGCTCTTTCAACTCCGTGATCAGCGCTGCGGTCGGCTGGTCGGTGTCGTAGCACTGGCTCTTGATATCACGCGGCAGCCTCGCGTGCTGATCCCAGCCGCGATGATAGAGCTGGATGAAACGCACTCCGCGCTCGGCGAGGCGGCGCGCGAGGAGACAGTTCGCGGCGTAGGTGCCGGGCTTGCGCGACTCAGGGCCGTAGCTCTCGAAGGTCTGCGCGGATTCCTTCGAAAGGTCGGCGAGGTCGGGCACGCTGGCCTGCATTCGGAAAGCCATTTCAAACTGGTCGATGCGCGTCTGGATTTCCGGGTCCTGATAGTCGGCGAGCTTCATGCGGTTCAGCGCGCCGAGATCGTCGAGCATCGCGCGGCGGCTGTCGGTGGTTATGCCTTCGGGATTGGAAAGGTAGAGCACGGGATCCTTGCCGGAGTTCAGCCGCACGCCCTGATATTTCGCCGGGATGAATCCGCTGCCCCACATGCGTTCGGCGAGCGGCTGCGCATTCGTGCCGCCGCTCGGCTTCGAGATGAGCACAGTGAAGGCAGGCAGGTTTTCATTTTCACTCCCGAGGCCGTAGGCGATCCATGAGCCGAAGGACGGGCGTCCGGAAATCTGATGCCCCGTTTGCAGCAGCGTCATGGCAGGATCGTGGTTGATCGCCTCGGTGTTCATCGAGCGGATGAGGCACAGATCGTCCGCGTGCTTCGCGGTGAATGGCAGCAGCTCGGTCAGCTCCATGCCGCACTTTCCGTGTTGGGAAAACTGATACATGCTCGGCGCGACGGGGAAGCGTGCCTGCTTCGCCGTCATGCCCGTGAGCCGCTGCGTGCCGCGCACGCTGTCAGGCAGATCCTTGTTGAAGAGTTCCTTCAGCCCCGGCTTCGGATCGAAAAGCTCAAGCTGCGAAGGCGCTCCGCTCTGCGTGAGCCAGATGATGCGTTTCGCCTTCGGCGCAAAATGCGGGAGGCCCGTGAGCGCGGCGGCTGCGCTGCTGGGATTCAGGAGCGTAGCGAGTGCGGCTGCTCCCAAGCCAGCGCTGCTGCGTGTGAGGAATTGGCGGCGGGTGATTTCGGTGGCGGGATGCGTGTTCATGATTGGAAAACAAGGGAGTTGAAAATGCGCGCGATGTCCGACATCATGTCGGACATGAAGACGATCACAAAGCCTGCGAAGAAAAAGGCCCGCGCCCGCGGCAAGCCCGCGCCGAGGCGCGAGTTCACCGTGCGCGACCTGAACCGGAACACGGCCGAACTGCTCGAGGCAGCGCGCAAGCATGGGAGCGTGCTGGTTCGTAGCCGTGGCGGAGAGCAGTTCACTGTGTCGAGCAAGCGTGCCTCCGATTTGATCGCGCTGCCGTTCAAGGAGCGAATGAAACAGCATCGCGAACGGCTCGCAGCCGTGGGATACAAGGAGCCCACCGCTGAAGGATGGGAAGTCATTGCCAAGGCCATCGCCGGAGAGCGATGAGACCCTACGCAGACACGAATTTCCTGACCGCCCTCATCAGCGTCGGAGCGCACGGGGATGAAGCGGAACGGTTGCGCGATATGGCAATCGAGGCGGGCTGGCCGCCATTTCCCGTCACTTTCCTGACGCGGATGGAAGTCGTCAATGCGCTCTACCAGCAGGTATTTTTCGCACGGAACGGAGTGCCGGGAATCCATGCAAGCCCCGAGGCGGCAGCGATTGATGATACGCTTTTTTCGGATGAACTGGAACTTGGAGAGACGATGGCCGTCGCGGAAATTGACATCGCGTTGCTCGGCGAAGCGTTTGAAATGCTGGTGCATCGCCACACGATCAAACACGGATTCCGCACTTACGATCTCATCCATGTCGCCAGCGCACTCGCGCTCGGCTGCGACATTTTTTGGAGCTTCGACGCGAAGGCGAAGAAGCTGGCGAAGCTCGAAGGGCTGAAGGTGAACTGACTTCATCGCGCTCACTCCTTCGTCACGGTCTCATCGAGGCAGAGCATCGTGCTCGCGACATTCGTCATCGCGGCGAGCACCGCGGGATCGACCGTCTGCTGCGCGGGCGATGCCTCCCCGGTCTTCAGCAGGCCGGTCGCGGCGCTTGGATTTGCGGTGAAGCCCGCGTGCGCGCGCTCGAATGCGCGGGTGAGCACGGCGAGTTCGGTGGCGCTGGCGTCGCGCGCAAGCAGCGCACGGTAGCCGTGTTGGATCTGCGCGGGCACGTCCGGCGCGGCCTGGATCATGCGCAGCGCGAGATGGCGCGCGGCCTCGATGTAAGTGGGATCGTTCATCAGGTTGAGAGCCTGGAGCGGCGTGTTTGAACGCGGGCGGCGCACTGCGCAGACTTCGCGGCCCGGCGCGTCGAATGCGATCATCGCGGGATGCGGCACGGTGCGTTTCCAATACGTGTAGAGGCTGCGCCGGTACTGGTCCTCACCCTTGTCCTGGACCCACGTCTTCGTTCCCCTGCCGGCGGTGACGAGTTCGTAGAGGCCCGGTGGCTGATACGGCTTCACGGATTTGCCGCCGACTTTTTCCGAGAGCAATCCCGCCGCGGCGAGCGCCTGGTCGCGCACAAATTCCGCGTTCATTCGGAAGCGCGGGCCGCGCGCGTGCAGCCGGTTCTCCGCGTCGGCGGCGATGAGCGCGGGAGTGACGCGCGAGCTTTGCTGATACGTCGCGCTCGTGAGCATGAGCCGCAGCATGTGCTGCACGTCCCAGCCGCTGCGCACGAATTCTCCCGCGAGCCAGTCCAGCAGCTCGGGATGGCTCGGCGCTTCGCCCT
>JBDSAR010000395.1:0-6763 GCA_039922035.1 Chthoniobacteraceae bacterium | reverse complement strand
GTCGGCGAAGCG
Organism: Chthoniobacteraceae bacterium; assembly: GCA_039922035.1. Classification (GTDB taxonomy): domain Bacteria; phylum Verrucomicrobiota; class Verrucomicrobiia; order Chthoniobacterales; family Chthoniobacteraceae; genus SXWH01. Next base: position 6,751 of record JBDSAR010000395.1, on the reverse strand, counting down.
GTAGGTGTTGAACTTCTCCGCCACCGTCGGGTCGCTGATTTTGTGTTCCTTCCATTGGTCCAGCACCCATTCGAGGGCGCTGCGGTTGCCGAGCTGGTAGGCCCACGCCTCGGGCGGGATGCCGCTCAGCGTGGTCACTGCATCCACCTCGATGGCGCCGGCGGCTTTGTCGGCCGTGAGCTTGGGCTTGAGGGCGGGTTTGTCGTCCCCTAGGTCGAGGCCGCGCTTCGGCTTCACACGTTCATCGCGCAGCAGGTCGGCTTGCTGGCTCACGGGTTCCTTGCGGTCGTGACGCTGGAGGGCAAAGGGCGCGGCCTGCTCGTAGTCGAGATGCAGTTCCATGAGCGCCCGGCCCCATCTGGCCCATTGGCGGAAGTCCCCGTAAAACGGCAGCCGGGGGAATTCGCGCTTGAGGTTGATCTCGTAGCTCGCGCGGTAGGCCGGGTGATGCAGCACGGCGCAGGTGTAGTGGAAAATGTCGTGCGATCCGGTCAAGCGGGACGCTCAGGTTCTTCCATCACAAATTCGATTTGCGGCGCGTCAGCCGTGATCGCGTAGCTGGATCGCTGAAGCTGCTGCCACCGAAGACCGAGTCCCGCTTCCTCTGCGATAGCTGCGAGATTCAATCGCTGCAAGAGATCGACGGTGAAGGGCCGCTTGGAGTCTGTGAAAACCAACGATGCGAGGAAGTGTTGGCAAAGGGGGGAGTTCAATATGTCGGCGACCAGTTGCGCATCTCCTGCGCGGGCGAAGGGAAGATAATAACAGGCATCGTCGAAGAATACGGGCTGGCCGTTCATCGGGCCAACGACTTGGAAACGGCCCGAGCGATGCAAGCCCGACACTGCGACCTTCCAAGGCGCGAAGGCGTATTCGCCAATGCCGAACAAGGCGAAGGGAACGCGCCCTTTGTAGATGGAGCTTTTACGGGCGTTGAAGCGGTCGCGATGAGTTTGCAGGTAAGCCCAAGTGCGCGGCGCAGCGTTTGCAATGCCCGCCGTGTCGTCACCGACGAAACGCTGTGTCACAATCACCAGCCGCCTCGCGATGGTGCGTCCATTCGCAAGGTCGCTGCACTTGAGCATCGGAAACAGATAATCGGGCTCTAGATCAAGGCGTTGCCCATCGGCATTTTCGACGCCACCGTCTGCCATTCTCACGAGCTCCATGATGGCTGCGCAGTCGTGTTTGACGCCCGAGCGCCAGCGGAACGGAGACAGCCCCTCAAGATGTCGCAGTGCGCGATAGGCGCGAATGTCCGCCACAAGTTCCTCACCGGCGAGACCGATGCGGCTGACTGGTTCAGTGGCTGACAGGGCGGGATAAATATCGGCTTCCTGCGGACCAGCGGAACCGGTGTGGAGATAGAGCAGGCAGGCATCCACTGCCGCATTGAAATGCTTGGCCGCATCAATCCGATAGAGTGCCGCAGCGGCGATCCGACCGTCATTCTGCCATGCGTAGCGGAGAAACTTCCGAGCGGTCGCCGTCTTGCAAAGCATCGCGAGCGTTGCTGGTCGCCCGCGGAGGGATCGCAGCAAGCGGATGAGCATCCACTCGGAAATGTCGAAGTTGGATTTGCCGGTGCGCGCGGCGATGCCGCGCAATCCCATGAAGTTCTCTTTCGCCGGCAGGTTGGTGCCATCAATGGCTGCGACACCCGAGTTTGTAACCCATGGTGGGTTGCCGAGGATGAGCACACGCCCGTCCTGCGCCGCCAGCACCGCCTCCCAGTCGCAGGTGAAGAAGTCATGGCAGGCCATCGAAGATCGGGCAGAGAGATTTGCAGCGCCGAGCAAAGACACCGCATCGGTCACGTATTCTTGGTTAATTTCCCAGCCTCGTAATTCAGCGCTTGGAAACGTCTCGGCGGCAGCGAGGAGAAAGGCTCCACGGCCGGCGGTAGGTTCCACCACAACATCTGGATTTTCGCCGAGCCGCCGGATCAATTCGCAAACCTCGTGCGCAAGTGCCAGCGGCGTTTGGAAGTCACCGAATTCAACTTTGTCGGACGCTTTCATTTCAGGCGGAGCAATCCTTGGACGGCACCCGCCTGCTCAATCGCCCTGCTGTATTGGAGCCGCCACTGGAGCGCATTCGAGATGGTGAGATACCCAAGTTGCGGTGGGTTACGGAGAACTTCATCCGCCAAAATTCCCGCTGCGATGTCGTCGAGCGGGAGCATTCGTTCTGCGAAAAACGCGAGGACATCATCGCGGTTTGCTTGATTTTCCAACAGGCGAATCAGCCCGGATGTCGTCTGGAAATCAGCGGTGCGCTCCTTCTCGATGAAGATCGTGTGAAGGATGTTCAGCCGAGCGGCCTGCGTCGCAGCGTCGTCGGACTTTTCATAGACGAAAACGAGCAGCGAATAGCCCAGCCCAAATATCTTTTGCCGGGCGCTCCTGAATGGGCAGGAAGACTGCGGCTGCCGAACGCTGGTGACCTTGATGTCCACATCCAAGCCGGGAAAATCGATCCCCTTGGCAGAGCTACCTCTGGGATACGCGTACCGATTCAGGAGATCCGTTTGAAACTTATGTTCAAGATACGTGCCGACGGCTTTCCCATCGGTGACCCCGAACAGACTCGGCTCAGCGTGCGTCGATTCAGCGATGGCAAAGGCCCGAGCTTCCTTCTGGAGATCAGCAATGGTGAGCGGCGGAAGTGGTGCAGGCATACCTTTTGAGTTTCAACGCTTCACTCTGCGAGCAGTGCGGCGGGTTCGTCGAGCGGCTTGTCCACGCGGCGCTGGCCGTCCTGATAGAGGATGGCGGTCTGCGAGTCCTCGAATAGGATGTTCGAGTCCGGGTAGCCCTTGTCGAATTTCTTGGCGATTTCCTCGGTGAGATCGTCGCCGGTGTCCTTGCTCTCCCAAAAGCCGTAGTCGAGTCGGAGGATGTTCTTCAGCGTGCCGTCGGGCCGGACGGTTTTCCTGCGCCGGGGATTGAAGTAGTCGAGTTCCTCGCAAAGCAGAAGATCGCGGGGCCGTGCGTAGGCATTGATGAGATTATAGACCGCCCGCCGGACCGTGGTTTCCCTCGTGCTGCCGCCGAAGCGGATGATTTTGTCCACCTCGGAGCGGTAGGTGTGGATGGAGGCGAGGCTGGACATGCGCGAGAGCGATCGTAGCGGGCTGCGTCGTGGCGTGACAATGCGCGCGTGGAAATTTCCCGCGCCCCATCCGGGGCGCATGGATTTGTGGGGCCGGGTTCCGGGGGTGGTCGTTCGTGATACTCGCTTTACCCCCGGCCAATTTCCGATCAGCCCTCCGGGCTGGGACTTTGGGCGGCAAGGCAGAAGCGCGATGGCGTCGGTGTTGCAGCCGGGTTTTCGCTCCACTTCACGATGCGCGGGGACTTTCCATTTGCTCTCGCCAACGGTGCGTCACCAGAGCTGCGGCACGCCGTAATCCGGGTAGTGCGGATCACACGAGACCAGCGTGAGTCCTTCCGCCCGCGCCTGGGCGATGAGCAGCCGGTCAAATGGATCGCGGTGATGCAGGGGCAGACGCACCAGTTCGTGCAGGTGCAGGTGTCGGATGGGCAGCACACGAAATCCCTCTGCAACGATCCGCCCTGGAAACAACTCCTCGAAGGGTGCGGGCAGCACTCAGCTTGCCGAGTGCATGCTTGATGCCCGCTTCCCAAGCTCTCGCATCGCTGACGGGGCTCTCATTTGCCCCGTCGCAAATTGCCGCCCGCGCCTGGCGTCCCAGCCGCGCATCATCCTCCAGAAACCAAATCAGCGCGTGCGTATCCAGCAGGAGTCTCATTCACATGTATTCCTTGAAGTCCTCCAGCGGCTCATCGAAGTCCGGCGACATCCAGAAGCCTTTCATGCAGCCGGGCCGCGGCACGGGGCTCGTGGTGGCATCGGGTTTTGCAGCCTCGATCCTGGCCTCCACCTTCACTTTTCCGTGGCGCAATTCCTCCGGCAGCGGCAGGTGCGGCGTGCCGTCTGCGTCCGGCTCAAGGATGGCGGTGATCGTGCTCATGCCGGCCCCGCTAGCCGGCCGCTCCGGCAAAGGCAAACGCTTCACACGGCAGCACGGCGCAGGAGTGAGCGGGGACTTTCCATTTGCCCTCACCGCGGGTGCGGGCCATCTTTCGCGCCCTTTTCACTTACCAAACGAATATGACTCTCACGGAAAAATTGCTCGCCCGCGCAAGCGGCAAGGCGCGTGTCCAGCCCGGCGAAAATGCCTGGGTGAATGTGGACGTGCTCATGACTCACGACGTGTGCGGCCCGGGCACGATCGGCGTGTTCAAGCGCGAGTTCGGGGCGGACGCGAAGGTGTGGGACTCGAAGAAAGTGGTCATCATTCCGGACCACTACATTTTCACCGCGGACTCGATGAGCAACCGCAACGTGGACATCCTCCGCGACTTCGTGCGCGAGCAGGACCTGCCGTATTTTTACGACGTGATTGATGACCCCAACGGCTCGTGGAAATTCGACGCGTCGCGCGGGCAGCTCAAGCAGCAGTATGGCTCGCGTTATTCGGGCGTGTGCCACACGACGCTCGCTTGGAAAGGCCACACGCGGCCAGGCGAAGTGCTCGTGGGCACGGACTCGCACACCTGCATGGCGGGGGCGTTCAACCAGTTCGCGACGGGCATCGGCAACACGGATGCGGGCTTCGTGCTCGGCACGGGGAAAATCCTGCTGAAGGTGCCGGAGACGATGCGCTTTTTCCTCGAAGGGCAGCTCTCGCCGGGCGTGATGGCGAAAGATGTGATCCTGCACGTCATCGGCGATATCGGTTTCGACGGTGCGACGTATCGCGCGATGCAGTGGGAAGGCCCCGGCGCTTCGCACATGGACATGGATGACCGCATGACGATCACGAACATGGCCATCGAGGCGGGTGGCAAGAATGGCATCTTCGCGTATGACGAGAAGTGCGGCGACTACGTCCGCGCCCGCGCGAAGGAGAGCGGCGTGAAGTCCACCTTCGAGCCCGTGCTCGCGGATGCGGATCAGCAGTTTGTTTTCGACAAAACTTACGACCTCTCGAAGCTCGAACCGACCGTCGCGTGCCACCCGGATCCGGGCAACCGCAAGCTCGCGCGCGAGATGAAGGACGTGAAGCTGGACCGCGCCTACATCGGCTCGTGCACGGGCGGAAAGACGAGCGACTTCCTCGCCTTCGCGCGCGTCGTGAAGGGCCGCAGCGTCAAGATTCACACCTTCGGCGTGCCCGCGACCACGAAGGTCGTGGAGGAGCTGAAGGCCGCGCAGATGGACGGCAAGAGCGTGTGGAGCATCCTCGAGAACGCCGGCGTGCAGATGACCGAAAACGCCTCGTGCGCCGCGTGCCTCGGCGGGCCGCAGGACACTTTCGGACGCATGAACGAGAAGGCGCTCAAGTGCATCAGCGCGACGAACCGCAACTTCCCCGGCCGGATGGGGCACAAGGAATCGCAGGTCTTCCTCGCGTCGCCATACACGGTCGCGGCGAGCGCGCTCACCGGTCACGTCACGGACCCGCGCGAGATGCTAGCCTGAGCGGATTGCACGTGCGTTGTGAGAGTTTTGCGGAAAATCCCCAGACTGTGTCTTGCGCTCGCATGCGCCGGTGCAGTGCTGCTCGGAGGATGTGCCGCAATGCAGTCCGGCAAAGGTGACATTTACTACGCCGTGAGCGCGGGGCAGGCGCAGGTGTACCGGTTCGGGCCTTCGCAGCCGACCGGCGCAGATGCGCTGCTCAAGCAAGGCCAGCGTGTCATCATGCTGCGCCAGGAATACGGTTTCAGCCGCGTGATGACGGAAGACGGCATGACCGGCTTCATCGCCAACGATCTCATCGCTCCGGCGCCACCGCCGCCAAAGCCGGCACCTCCGCGCGGCTCCCTCGCGTGGGCGAACCTGCCGCCGCTGCCGTCACGCGGTGGAGGCATGCCTGGTGTGAGTTCGGCGAATCGCGCAATCCTGGAACACGGGCCGCTTTTCGGTGAGGATCCGTTGCCGCCGCTACCGGATGATGGATCGCGCCCGAAACGCAAGGCGCCCGGTTTTCGTTTCAACGTCCACGCGCCATCGGCACCGCCGGTGGAGAATCCGCAGTGACGACCGGATTGTTTTCGCGATGCTTCAGCGACGAACGCATTCGCGAAATTAACCGAACTGCTTGCCGTGGATCGTAGGCGCGCTCGGGAGAGCGCGGACGTGGGCTTCCGCTCCCGCCTGCACGCCGGCGCCGCTTGCATCGAAGAGTCCGCTTATCACTGCAAGATGGTCTCAGAGTGTGTACCGAAAGCCGGTGCAGTTCCGCCATGCCGGCAACCCGCACAACGAAATCCCGCACGCAGATCGTGGTGATGGCTGGGGGAGTCAATTCATGGCGTGGAGGCGCAATGGGAGCGACAGGTTGCCTGCGGATCGTGCGACCAAGGCAGCGTGTGAAAAGTTGAAGCTCGGGACTACTTTGCGCGGCGCGCAGCAAGCACCGGGCACCTCGTTTTCCAGAGCCGCGCGAAGTCAGCGCAGCGAGGAGGCCGCTGATTCCGATCTTCTTCCGGCTGCCATGCCGGAGCGCGCGGCACCTCTCGAAAGGCGCAGCTCGTTTAGTTCCCTGCGGGTTTCGGCTCAGCCGGTTTGTCCGCGGGCTTGGACTCCGCTGGCTTTGGCGCGGCTGGTTTGTCCACAGGCTTCACGTCGGCCGGTTTGCTGTCCGCGGGCTTTGCCTGCGGCTTCGGAGCGTCCGGCGCAGGCGCGGTGGGAGCGGCTGGCTTTTTGTCGTCCACTT
>JBDSAR010000394.1:0-2762 GCA_039922035.1 Chthoniobacteraceae bacterium | reverse complement strand
GAGCGATCATCCGACGTCACCGTATCAGCGCGCCGATGTGAATGTAGGTCACGGCTCCGTACTCATCGCGGCAATCACAAGCTGCACGAACACCAGCAATCCGAGCGTGATGCTTGCCGCCGGTCTTCTTTCAAAAAAGGCCGTCGAGCGCGGATTGAAAGTGAACCCCGCCGTGAAGACATCGCTCGGGCCAGGCTCGCGCGTCGTCACCGACTACCTCGATAAAACCGGCCTCTCGCAGTATCTCGACGCGCTCGGTTTCCAGACCGTCGGCTACGGCTGCACGACGTGCATCGGCAACAGCGGCCCGTTGCATCCCGCGCTGGAAGAGGCCATCGCCAAGAACGATCTCATCACCGCCAGCGTGCTCTCGGGCAACCGCAACTTCGAGGCGCGCGTGCATCAGAACATCAAGGCGAACTTCCTCATGTCGCCGCCGCTCGTCGTCGCCTTCGCGCTCGCGGGCCACGTGGACATTGATCTCACGACCGAACCGCTCGGCACCGGCAAGGACGGCCAGCCCGTCTTTCTCCGCGACATCTGGCCGACCCAAAAGGAAATCCGCGACGTGATGAGCACCGCGCTTTCACCGGAGATTTTCCGCAAGCTCTACACCGACTTCGCCTCGCAAAATCCGAAGTGGAACGAAATCCCCGGCACCGTCGGCGATGTGTTCGAGTGGAACCGTGCGAGCACCTACGTGCAGGAGCCGCCGTTCTTCACGCACTTCGGCATGTCCGCCGGCACCATCGGCGAGATCAAAGGCGCACGCCCGCTCGGCATCTTCGGCGACAGCGTGACGACCGATCACATCTCGCCCGCAGGCGCGATCAAGAAGGCGTCGCCCGCCGGAAAATTCCTCACAGAAGCCGGTGTCGCATTCGAGGATTTCAACAGCTACGGCAGCCGCCGCGGCAACGACCGCATCATGACGCGCGGCACATTTGCGAATGTGCGCATCAAAAACCTCATGTGCCCCGGCACCGAGGGCGGTGTCACAAAATTCAATGGCGAAGTGATGCCGATCTACGACGCCGCGATGAAATTTGCTGAGTCGAAAACGCCGCTGATGATTTTCTCCGGCCAGGAATACGGCACCGGCAGTTCGCGCGACTGGGCCGCGAAAGGCACCGCGCTCCTCGGTGTGAAGGCCGTCGTCGCGCAGAGCTTCGAGCGAATCCACCGCAGCAACCTTTGCGGCATGGGCGTCATCCCACTGCAATTCCCCGACGGCATGACCGCGCAGATGCTCAAGCTCGACGGGAGCGAGACATTCGACCTGCTCGATCTCAGCGACGACATCAAGCCGATGAGCGACGTCACGCTCGTCATCCACCGCTCCGACGGCACCGAGGAAAAAGTCACGCTGCGCAGCCGCATAGACACCGCCATCGAGGTCGAATACGTCCGTCACGGCGGCATCCTGCCGTACGTGCTGCGGCAGTTGCTTGCGTGATTTTGCGCGCGGCTACTGCGTGCAAGACTGGGAACCGCGCATGAGCGCCGACGTAATCCGCGACCGTTACGACGCGGTGCCTTACCGGCACGGCGCGGTTCCGGATTCGCACCCCGCGCGCATCGGCGCCATCGCGCGGTTGCTCGGCATTCCCGCCGCGCCGCCAGATCGCTGCCGCGTTCTGGAACTCGGCTGTGGCGAAGGGATGAATTTGCTGCCGCTGGCCGAGCGATTTCCAAAATCGGATTTCGTCGGCGTGGATTTTTCCGCGAAGCAAATCGCAACCGCTGAGTCCGCGCGTGCGGCGTGCGGGATTGGCAACGCGCGCTTCGTCTGCGCGGATTTGCGCTCGTGGAAGCCGGAGGGCGCATTCGATTACATCATCGCGCATGGCGTCTATTCGTGGGTGCCGGCGGAAGTGCGTGAGCGTCTTCTCGCGCTTTGCGCCGAAGCACTGTCGCGGAACGGCGTCGCGTACGTGAGCTACAACACGCTCCCCGGCTGGGGCCTGCCGGGCGGCGTGCGGACATTCCTCCTCTCGGAAATGGGCGGCTGCGTTTCGCCCGACGCGCAAATGGCTCGTGCGACGGAGGTGATGGGCGCGCTGTCCGAGTGCATGAAAGATCAGCGCGGCTCGTATGCGGCAAATCTCCGCGACACGCTGGACGACATGCGCGCGAAGCCGCCGGGCATGCTCTTTCACGATGAACTTGCCGCGGTGAACGAGCCCTGCACCTTCACCGAATTCACCACGCACGCCGCACGGCACGGTCTGCATTACGTCGCCGAGGCGCACTATGCCACGATGCAATTCGCCAATGTGCCTGCGACGATGCATGCCGCTCTCGCGCCCCTGCAACTCGACTTCACCCGCAGGCAGCAGTTCATGGATGTTCTTTTCCAGCGCTGGCTGCGCAACAGCCTGCTGAGTCCAGCGCAAGTCACGCCGGACCGGGCAATCCGAAATGGTGTGCTTGCCGATTGTGCCCTCGGGCTGCGCGTGACGTTTGACGCGGGGAACATCAATCTCAGACCGGGGCATGCGATGCGCTTCACCGGCATTCATGGCCTCGTGCTCGAAGCGAGCGAGCCGGTGGAAAAGGCGATCCTCACCGTGCTCGCGAGTTCGTTCCCCGAGCGACTGCCTTTCCCGCGTGTCTGCGCGATGATGAATCAGTCTCTCTCCGAAGCGGAGTTGCCGTGCGCGCAGAATTTTTCCGCACTGCACGAATTCCTGCACCGCCTCTTCGCGCTCGATGTGCTCGACGTGATGCTTTGCGGCGATGGCGAATGGCTGAAGTCAAAT
>JBDSAR010000393.1:0-1938 GCA_039922035.1 Chthoniobacteraceae bacterium | reverse complement strand
TTCTTCGCGCCGCCGTCAGAATTCGCGCATGACTTCGGAGACTACCGTTCGCCGCTGACGTTCAGCGATGGCCACACGGTGAAGACCGCCGCCGAGTGGCCGGAACGCCGCGCGGAAATCCTCAAATCGTGGCACGCAAAGCTCGGCGCATGGCCCGCAATTTTGGAAAAGCCGCGGATCGAAATCCGCGCGACGGAGCGGCGCGAAAATTTCACGCAGCACAAGGTGCGCGTGGACATCGGCCCCGGCTCAAGACAATGCGACGGATACCTGCTCGTGCCGGACGGCGACGGTCCGTTTCCCGCAGTGCTCGCGGTTTTCTACGAGCCGGAGACCGCCGCGGGCCTGAATCCAAAATCGCAGATGCGCGACTTCGCCTATCAGCTCGCGAAACGCGGCTTCGTCACCCTGAGCATCGGCACGCCTGGCGCGCTCGATCATCCCGGCATGGAGACGCGCGAACTGCTCATCGCCGCCGGTGATGAACTAAAGATCCAGCCGCTCACCTACCTCGCCTACGTCGCTGCGAACTGCCACACCGCGCTCGCCGCCCGCCGCGATGTGGACGCGAAAGGCATCGGCATCATCGGCCATTCGTACGGCGGAAAGTGGTCCATGTTTGCCTCGTGCCTGTGTGAAAAATTCGCCGCCGCCGTGTGGTGCGATCCCGGGATCGTTTTCGACGAGAGCAATACGAACATCAACTACTACGAGCCGTGGTATCTCGGCTGGGAGGCGGGGAAATCGCGCCCGCGCGGGGTGCCGAATGCCGACAAGCCGCGCACTGGGCTCTATAAAAAAATGTTCGAGAATCGCGAAAGCATGGTGGACCTGCTTGCACTCATGGCGCCGCGCCCATTCCTCGTCTCCGGCGGCTCGGAGGATGTCCCGTGGCACTGGCGCGCGCTGAACCACACGCGCGTACTTTACGAATTGCTCGGTGCCCCGAACCGCGTGGCGATGACGCAGCGCGACGGCCACAGCCCGACGCCCGAGGCGATGGAGCAGATGTGCGGCTTCCTTGAGCACTTTCTGAAACGCGGAAAGCCCGGAAGCCGGTGACACACTCCGGCGAAGCGCGCGATTGCCAGAGGCAGATCGGCCGGTCATTTTCCTCCGCCATAAACGCCACCGTCCCACTCCCGCTTCGCAGCTTCATCGTCATCGCAGCCCTGCTCTGCGCGGAAATCTTCACCCTTGCGGAGGACGCCGGAAATGAAGCCGCCGCCACCGCACTGCTGAAAAAATTCATGGCCACGGGTGCAGACCGCGCCGCGCTGACGAGGGAACTGCGTCCGACCAGCGACGACTACGCAAAGATTTTCACCGCGGACTTTGCGAAGAAACTGGAGGCCGGGCAAAAGCCGCTCTGGGACTCCGCTCCCGTCATCGGCCCGAAGGAGGGACAAACGGAGGTGACCGTCGCCAAGGCCACGACCGAGGATTTTCAAAAGGGCACCGCGGCGGCGAAGGAATTCCCCGGCGGGTATGCGAAGCTCGGCGACAAGCTGCAACCGGGTGCGACGCTGTTCCGGTTCAAATTCGTGAAGCCCGGCGAGACGCTCGGCATGGCGTTCGACGGCCTCGCATTTGTGAACGGCCACTGGCGCATTTTCCCGAAGCCCTGGCGGTCGGCGGAGTAGCGCCGGCGCACGCATGAGTCTCCGTCTCCAGATGCTGCAAATCGCGCGCGTCGCGCAAAAGGCGCTCGGCGACTCCGCGGACCTCGTGCGGGATTTTCTGCTGCGGCAGATCACGCCGGAAGGCGGCGGCGCGGATCGCGCGGGGAAGCCGGATCTGTATTACACGATCTTCGTGCTCGCAGGACTGGAGGCGCTGCAGGCGGCGATTCCGAAGCCGCGCATGGAGCCGTTCGTGAGCGGTTTCGGCGACGGTGAAAATCTCGACTTCGTGCATCTCGGCGCGCTCGCGCGCTGC
>JBDSAR010000392.1:0-8406 GCA_039922035.1 Chthoniobacteraceae bacterium | reverse complement strand
TCAGATCGTAGTTGCCCGGCGTGATCTTCGAGAGGGCGAGGCCCTCGATGATCCACACTTCCGCGCCGAGCAGAATGTGGTGCGTCTCGATGCCGTCCTTGTAAAAACCGCCGACGCTCAGGTAATCCACGGCCACGGTCTGCACGCCGCAGTCCACGAGGTATTGCGACGCCTCCTTCGAGATATACACGAAGTCCTTGTCGAACTCGCGCTTCTTCCAGCTCACCGCGGAATTGCGTGTCTTGAAAATCAGCCGCTCGCCTTTTTGCGGCTTCAGCTTTTTCAGCTCGGCGACTTTGATCGCCGTCTTGTCCTTGATCTCGACGACCCGCGCCGGGCCGATGACGGCATCCCACGGCAGGTCGTCCATCGTCTTTGCGCCATGGAGAAAATGCAGCGGCGCATCCATGTGCGTGCCGGTGTGCGAACTGAAATTGATCGCCGACACATTGCACACGTCACCCTTTGCAGTGCCGGCGTGCATCGTGATGAACGTCGGCGGATTTCCCGGCCAGCCGTGCATGGTGTTCGAGATGGGGACGGAAACGTCGATCCAGGGATTCGTGTTCATGGTGTTGGTGAAAATGTAGGTGTTCTGCGGCCGCTCAAAACTGGATCACATTCTTGATCCCCGCGGCCTTGCCGATGAGCAGGTCGCGGTGTGCATCAATCGTGTGCCGTCCCGTGATCAGCGCGTCGAGCGCCTTCGGCCAGCGCTTCTTGAATTCGCCGAGGTCGTGGATCGCGTCCACAAACGCCTGCGGGCTCGCGTTCACCGTGCCGACGAGCGCGTGATTTTTTAGCGTGATATTCCGCATGATGTTGTCCGCGTACACCGGGATCGGCGGCTTCTGCGCCGGGATGCCGGTGAAAATGAACACCCCGTTGATGCCAAGCACGCGCGCCAGCTCGAAGGAAACGTCGCCCTCGCCGACGGCCTCATACACGAGATCAATGTTGCCGATTTGCTGCGCAAGATCATCCGTGCCCATCTTCACGGAAGAAATGTATTCCGCGCCGATCATCCCGGCGATCTCCGCCTTGAAGTTCGGCTTCGGCGAGCGCGAGTAGATGAAAACTCGGAAGCCCTCGATGATGAGCTTCATCGCGCCGAGCAGGCCGATCGGGCCTGCACCGAGCACGACGGCGGTGCGACCGAATCCGCGGCCCTTGCCGTCGCGATTGTCGTGCTCCCAGCCGGGCACGCGCTTCTGCACCTGCCACGCCTGCGCGAGACCTTTCTCCGCGATCGTCAGCGGCTCGGCCATCACGGCGACATCGCGGAGTTCCTTCGGCACCGCTGTGAGGTAGGTTTCCTCCTCGACGAATTGCTCCGTCATGTAGCCGTGAAGCTGGTTGATGCCGCGCTCCTTGAACGTCCATGTGAAACAGAAATCCTGCCGTCCGTCGCGGCACGGCGTGCAATTCGGATCCGGGCAGGGCCGGCGCACGCTCGGCACCACGAGATCGCCGACCTTGAGGTTCTTCACTCCCGAGCCGATCTCCGTGACTTCGCCGAGGCATTCGTGGCCGAGCACGAGATACTCGCAGCCCTTCGGCCCTTGGCCGTAGGCGAATGTGCAAATCTCGCGGTCCGTCCCGCAGATGCCGACCTCCAGCGTGCGAATCTTCACTTCATTCGGCGCAGTGATCGCGGGCTCCGGGTGCGCGACGAGACGCAGTTCCTTTTTCTCGGGAACGACGGCGACGCCCTTCATGGTGTTGATGCTCATGGTTGTTTGGGAAAAAATCACGCCCGGAGCGGCATCACGCCGGCACGAGCGGGCGCGCAGCATACCGCCCGCGCTTCTCGTGAGAACAAATTTTTTCCGCAATGCGGCGAGTGCAGAAGCAGGCGCGGGTGGAAGCCAGCGTCCGCGCTCTCCCGAGTGCGCCTGCGCTCCGGTTCGCGCCTCGTCGCCCGGCTTTGCGGTTGACTCGCATTTCCGCGGCACCTTCCCTCGCAGCCCGCTCCCAACAAGATCCCACCCCACGTGCAAAAAGAACCCTTTGGAAAAACTGCCGCCGGCGAACCGGTACACGCCTTCGTCCTCACGAACCGCCACGGACTCCGCGTGAAGCTCATGAATTGGGGCGCATGCATCGTCGAAATGCACACGCCGGATCGCAATGGAGCACTTGCGGACATCACGCTCGGCTTTGACACCCTCGACGACTACCTCGTGCCGCATCCGCATTTCGGCGTCACGACTGGCCGCTTCGCGAACCGCATCGCGCTCGGAAAATTCACGCTCGACGGCATCACGCATCAGCTCGCGACAAACAATGACGCGAATCATCTCCACGGCGGCCCGACGGGGCTTCACGCACGCCTGTGGCAGGCCGAGCCGCTCGCAGCACCCGAGAACGGAGAAGGCGTGCGTTTTTCCTACGTGAGCGCCGACGGCGAAGAAGGCTTCCCTGGCACCATGACGATCGCAGTGATCTACACGCTCACAGACGACGACGAACTGCGCATCGACTACGAAGCGACGACGGACAAGCCGACCGTGCTGAACCTCACCAACCACGCATACTGGAATCTCGCGTGCGAAGGTGACATCCTCGGCCACGAGGTCACGCTGAACGCGAGACTTTTCATCCCGGTGGACGACGCAGGAATCCCGAGCGGCGAAATCGCCAGCGTTGCAAATGGCCCGATGGATTTCAGGAAGGCAAAGACACTCGCAAAAGACTTCGCGCAAATGACCGGCACACCCGGCGGCTACGACCACTGCTACGTGATCAATCACGCCGGCCCCGGCGCGCTCACGGTTGCGGGTGAGGCCTTCGATCCCCGCAGCGGGCGCGTGCTGAAGGTCTCGACGACTGAGCCGGGCATTCAGCTCTACAGCGGGAATTTCCTCGACGGCTCGGTAATCGGAAAAGGGGGGAAGGCTTACAAAAAGAACTTCGGCTTCTGCCTCGAGACACAGCACTTCCCCGACTCGCCGAACCAGCCCGGTTTCCCGAGCACCGTGCTGCGCCCCGGCGAAAAATTCCGCAGCACGACCGTGCATCATTTTTCCGCGCGGTAGTTCTCGGCCACGCGTGAAAACGGGCAGCGCGCAAAGTAGGCGAGGTTTCCCAACCTCGCTCAGGTGCGCGCAGCGAGTGGAGCGCCGCGCGTCCCGCCGGCCACGTCCTTGCGCCGCAGGCCTCATATTTTTGACCGTCTTCCTGCTCACGGCGACCGAGAGAGGAACTGACGCTGCGCGTCGTGTCGTCGTGGCCGCCGGGACGGGCGGCGCTCCATGCGCTCCGCGCCATCCCTCTACCTTCGCCCATCCTCGCGCGCGAGGTTGGAAAATCTCGCCTGCTTTAGACCAGCACGCGCTCCGGCGCGACGACTTCGCGACGCTGCGTGAGCCTCGCGATGAGGCGATCCCAATGCTCCTGCCCGGCGATGATCTCGATCTCCACGCGGAGGTAATAGATCGGCACCTCGGGCCTGTCCGAACTGCCGAGCCGCGTCGGAAAGCGCACGGCATCCTTTTCTGTCGTGACGATGAAATCCGCATCGCGCCGGGCGCAGCGTGCAACGAAGTCCACGAGTTCCTGACCGCGGAACCGGTGATGATCCGCGAAGCGCGTCGTGATTCCGAGGTTCGCGCCAAGTTCGCGCAGCGTGCGCTCGAAGCTCTCCGGACGCGCGATGCCGCTGAGCACGCCGAGGTATTTGTCGCGCAGATCGGTGAGCGGGCGCGTGTCGGCGGGATCGTAGAGATTCTGCAGGCACACGGGCTTGTGGACGCATTCAACGATGTCGGCGGTGCGGTTGTATTCGCGGATGCGCTTGATGAGCGCGCGGCTCTCGCCGGGCACGGCTTTGGTGATGAGGATGAAATTTGCGCGGCGGAGATTCGATGGCGGCTCGCGCAGTGTGCCGCGCGGGAGGAGAAACTCGTTTCCGAACGGCGCCTGGCGATCGATGAGGCAGATGTCCAGGCGATGCTCGATGTCCAGGTACTGCATGCCGTCGTCGAGGATGAGCACATCAGCCTTGAAATCCGCGACTGCGAAGCCGGCGGCGCGTGCGCGGTTTTTGTGAACCAGCACCGGCACATCGCCGAGACTCCGCGCGAGCATGTAAGGCTCGTCGCCGGCCCACGCGGAATCGAGCAGCAGCTTTTTCCCGTCATGCACGATCCGTGGCTTGAACTTGCCGAAAAAATTCCGGCGCAGCCGGCGCAGCAGGGGCAGCTTCCGATTTTTGTAGCCGCGGCTGAGGATCGCGACGTTGCGCCCGCCGTCCTTCAGTTCGCGCGCGAGGCGCTCGACGACCGGCGTCTTGCCCGTGCCGCCGACGGTGAGATTTCCCACGCTGACGACCATGACGCCAAGTTGCCGCGCCTTGCGAATGCGCATCCGGTAAAGCCAGATGCGCGTCTGCGCGATGCCGCGGAAAAGCCACGACAGCGCATAGAGGAACCACCGCAGGAGCAGCGCGCGTTTTCCAAACCGGCGTTCAAGGATGACGTCGGTCGCGAACTGCTCAAAGCGATCGATGTTGTCACGGAATGACATCGGCGGGGACCGCGGGTCGGGTGCCTTCGTTGTCCGCGCTCGTCACCACGATGCGCGAGCCGGGAGGCGCGGCATCGAGCATCGCCGTGGTGATCGCGTCTTCACTGTCCAGCGTGATGCAGCAGATCGTCGAGCCGCTGCCGCTGAGAAATCCGCCGAGCGCGCCCGCTTTTTCGCCGGCGGTGATGACGCGGGAAAGGAACGGCACGAGCGGTTCCCGGAATGGTTGATGCAGCCCGTCGGCGAAGCAGCCGCGCAGGAGATCGTAGCGCTTTTGGAGAAATGCCGCGGTAATTCGGCATGCATTTGTGACACTTGTGACTGCACTGAGTCGGTTAATCGCGTCGGGCAGAACCTTGCGCGCCTCGGGCGTGGAGACTTCGAAATCAGGAATGAGCAGGATGAACTTCAGCTCCGGATCCACCTCTGCGCGCAAAGTCTCAGCGCCAGCTCGCGCCACCGTGAATCCGCCGAATGCCGCGGGTGCGGCGTTGTCGGGGTGGCCTTCGAGATCCGCGCACAGCTCGTAGAGACGCTTCGCTCCGAGGTTCGCGCCGCTCATTTCATCAAGCCCATGCAGAATACCGAGCCGGACCGTGACACTGCTGCCGAGGCCGCGCGACTGCGGGACTTCACCCTCGATCATCCACGAGAAACCGACCGGCTCGATTGCCGCCGTTTTGAAAAAAAGTTCCGCGGCATCCGCGACGATCTTCGGGTGATCAATGCCTTCCGCGGGCTGCAGGGTCACGCGGTTCGCGATGCCCAGAGCGACGCCGAGGCAGTCGTAGCCGGGACCGAGGTTGGCCGTCGTCGCAGGCACGCGGGTGATCACACTGTTCATGCGCGCAGTGAACTCTCCGAGGAGCTGTGCGGTCAAACGTCGAATGGCGTGGAGCGCCGACCGTCCCGGCGGCCACCGCAGCACCACGCGCAGCGTCACTTTTCCTCCCAAGCGTCCAGCTCCACACAGACTCCGAAGAAAAAGATCAGGCCTGCGGCGCATGACGCGGCCGGCGGGCCGCGCGGCGCTCCACTCCCGCATTTGACCCAGCGCAAAGCGGTGGCTAGATGTCCGCCCGATGCAAGCCCCTTCGCTCCGTTCCACCGTCGCCGAGATCGTCGAGAAGACGCCCGTCTTCGACATTCACACGCACCTCTACGATCCCGCGTTTGGCGATCTGCTGCTGTGGGGGATTGATGAACTGCTCATCTACCACTACCTCGTCAGCGAGTCGTTCCGCTGGATGGAGGTGCCGTATGAAAAATTCTGGGCCGCGCCGAAGCAGCAGCAGACGGAGTGGATCTGGAACGAGCTTTTCATCAAACACTCGCCCGTGAGCGAGGCATGCCGCGGCGTGCTCACGGTGCTGAACCAGCACGGCCTCGACGTAAACAAGCGTGACTTGCCCGCACTGCGAAAATGGTTCGCCGGCTGGAAACCGGAGGACTACGTGACGCGCTGCTGCGAACTCGCGAACGTGCGCAAGATCGCAATGACGAACTCGCCTTTCGACGACACCGAGACACCGGTATGGGATCGCGGCTTCGCGCGCGATCCGCGTTTTGTCGCGGCGCTCCGTTTTGACCCGCTGCTCGTGGACTGGCCGAACGCCGCGAAGCGCCTGCACGGCTGGGGCTACAAAGTGAGCACGGATTTTTCCGGCGACACATTCGGCGAAGTGCGCCGCTTTCTCGCGGACTGGACGCGGAAAATTGACGCGCAGTATTGCATGGTGTCGCTGCCGCCGGAGTTCCAGTTCCCGGCCAACACGGACGCGGCAAAAATCATCGAGCACGCAATCATGCCGCACGGGCGCGAGCACAATCAGGCGTTCGCGCTGATGATCGGCGTGCGACGCAATGTGAACCCGCAGCTCCAACTCGCGGGCGACAGCGTCGGGCTCGCGGATGTCTCCGCAGTCGAGCGGCTGTGCGCGGCATTTCCGCAGAACAAATTCCTCTGCACGATGCTCGCGCGGGAAAACCAGCATGCGCTCTGCATCGCGGCGCGGAAATTCCCAAACCTGCATGTCTTCGGCTGCTGGTGGTTCATGAATGTGCCGAGCATCATCGAGGAGATCACACGGATGCGGCTCGAGCTGATCGGCCTGAGCGTCACGCCTCAGCACAGCGATTGCCGAGTGCTCGATCAGCTCAACTACAAGTGGGCGCACAGCCGCCCGATCATCGCGAAGGTGCTCGCGGAAAAATACGACGACCTCGCCGCGACCGGCTGGCAGCCGACGCGCGCGGAGATCGAGCGCGACGTCCATGGGCTGCTCGGTGGGGCCTTTGAGGAATTTCTCGCGCGCAAGTAGGCGTGCTCGGCAGAGCACGGACGTGGGCTTCCACCCACGCCTCCATTGCTCAGACTGGCTGCGGCTCGAGTTTGGCCTTCGCCTTCCCGTCCTTCACACTCGGGCCGCAGAACATCCATGCGCAGCCGATGAGCGCGAGTTGCGAGGCAACGAAAGCCACGAGTGCGATCATGACGCCGGACGTGAAGCCGTAGCTGTGCAGGCCGATGCCGAGGTTGTTCACGCCAAACCACGACCATGCGGTGACGATGTTGCCGCCGATCGCGAGGCACATGAGTCCGCGTTCGCGGACGATGCCGCCCCAGCGTGCGTGGAGCAGGATGGCATTCCAGAGCACGATCATCACCGCGCCGTTTTCCTTCACATCCCAGCCCCAGAACCGGCCCCAGCTTTGATCGGCCCACAGCCCGCCGAGCACGGTGCCGACGAAGCTGAACAGTGTGGCGAAGCAGATCACCGCGTAGGTCATGCGCGCGAGCGCCTTCGCAAGATCGGGTGTGAGGTTCCCGCCGAATGCGGCGCGGATGATGTAGATGATCGCGATGAACCCCCCGACGAAGGTCGCCGCGTAGCCGAGCGTGACCATGACGACGTGCGTCGCGAGCCAGAAGTTTGTGTTCAGCACTGGCTGGAGCACTTTGAAAGTCGTGCCTTCCTGGATGTGAAGGTAGTGCGCGATGAAGAGTGCGCAAAATTCGAGCGCGGCTGCGACGACGACGCCGATGGCGTAGGGGTAGATTTTCTCAAACAGCAGTCCGAAAATCGCGGTGGCCCAGCCGATGAAAACGGCGGACGTGTAAAGCGTCGTGACCGGCGGACGGCCCTCGATGAGAAAGCGCGCGACGAGGCCGGCGGTGTGGATCACGAGCACGAGCACCATCAGTTGCACGGCGCTGCGACGCATCCACTCGAGCTTCGCAGGGCTGAACCACGAGACGATCGCCATCAGTGCGGCGAAGACGGCAATGCTCATGCCGTAGTAGAACGGCGCGGCAAAACTGAGGAGCTGTTCTCGCCCGGCTTTGTTCAGGTCGGCGGCGAAGCCTTCCTTCGCCTTGATGCTGTCGAGATGGCTCTGCACGGCGGCGGCGAAGCCGGGCTTGTCGCCGGTGCGAAATGCGCGCGCGATGTCCGCGTAACCTGAGAGCGTCGGCGCGGGTTCGCCGCGTTCGAGCGCGAGCGCTTCCTCGAATGGGCTCGCCCACTTCGAGTCATCCGCCTTCTGCGCTCCCTTGCGCGGTGCGATGAGCGCGGCGGAAGTGCGCTGCTCCTCACCCCAGCCGTAGGCCATTTGATCAAATTCCTTGTCCTCAATGCTCGCCTTGAACGCATCGCGCCATGCGACGATCCGCTTTTGATATTCCGTGAGGCCTGCTGCGAGATCGCCGCCGGCTGCGGGGCCGAAGGTGAGTTTCATTTTCCGATACCCCTGCGCGCCGCTCGCGAGCCGGATGAGGGCCTGCTCATACGGCGTGCGCTTGTCGGCTTCCGTCGCGGATGCGCGGCGCACTTCGGACATGAATTCATTCCACTTCGGCTGGAGCTGCGACCACGAGAA
>JBDSAR010000391.1:0-3457 GCA_039922035.1 Chthoniobacteraceae bacterium | reverse complement strand
TCACCGAAAAGGCCGCCGACACCATCCTCTCACGGGGCCTCATGCCCGTACTCTCCGTGCGCGGGCGCGACTCCGTCCTGCTCGTGAGCCTGCGCTCGATCTCGGAGCCCGCGCGCGCGCTCGCATTCCGCGTGGGCTGAAAAACGCGCGCGGATTTTCACCCCGCACATCCGCACTTGCCGTCGCGCGCCATGGCCGCGATCCTTCCCCCCATGAGCGAACAACCCACCGTGGCCGCAAAGGCCCCCGCGAAAGTCACCCTCGAAGCCGGCAAGGACTACTGGTTCTGCACATGCGGCAAATCCGCCACGCAGCCCTTCTGCAACGGAGCGCACAAGGGATCCTCCTTCGCGCCAAAAAAATTCACCGCGGAAAAATCCGGCGATGCGTGGCTCTGCCAGTGCAAGCAGACCGCGAATGCGCCGTTCTGCGACGGCACGCACAAGGGACTCTGATCGGCAGTCCCGTTTAGCGGGAAATGCCGCACTGATAGACGAACCACGCAGGATTCAGCGGGCCGCAGCGGGAACGCAGCTTGTCGAGTTCCGCCGCGGGGCCGTGGAGTTCGAGGCGCAACAGATCCGAGTGCGTGAGCATTTCGTCGAGCAGCGCGCCGACATTGTCGAGGTGTGCGATCACACCCTCTGCGCCGATGTAAGCCTCGCGGCAATGCACGGTGTCGCCGTCGAGCGTGAAGTCGTACGAGAGGCAGTTATTTTCGCCCTGCGCCTTCGCGACAAACTTCGGGAGCAATGCGAGCGCGGCATCAAGCCTGCCCGCGTGGACTTTGAAATACGGGTGGATGCTGACGACGGTGCTGGAGTGCGGCATGGCTGAAGAATTGAGAGGTGGATACGCGAAACGAGAATTTCAGAAATGGAACACCGCGCAAGCCGAACGATACAGTGAAAACCGCGTGCCCCGCTCACGGTCGCGTGATGCGGACGCGCATGAACTGCCAGCCCATCGGATCCGGCGCGAGCAGCGAGCCGACTTTCACTGTCTCCGTCGCACCGTGATCCACGGCGCCGATGACCGACGTGTACCCCGCGCCGAAATTCCACATTGCGAGATCGTTCGAGACCTCGACGATGTACGTGATGTCCGTCGCGCCCTTCACGTGCGTGTACGCGATCGCCAGTGCGCCACCGGACTCGATGCTCACGATCGGGAGGCCGCCCGTGTCTGAGGTCTTCGGCTCGAGGCCGAAGGCGTACTCGTGCAGGTTCACGATGCCGTCCTTTTCAAAATCCGCGAGGTCGCCACTCAGCAGCGGATCGGAGAGTTCGGCAGTCGTAAATTTTGAAAACCGCCAGGCATCCATCGGCTTGTCCTTGATCGTCACGGTCGCGCTGGAAGCCGTGCCGAACAAATACGCGGCATCCGGCGCGAGTGTGAGCACGACGGTCTCGTCGCCCTCGGCCAGATTGTCCGCGATCGGCGTGACCGCCACCGTCGCCGAGCTTGCGCCTGCCGGAATCGTCACGCTTGAGGGAATCGCAACGCAGTCGCTGCCATTCGCCGCAGTGCCACCGATGGAATAACTCAACGTGAGCGCCGCGGTCGTGTCGCCGCTTCGGGTGATCGTGAATGCGCCCGGCACCGGGCCGATTTCTGCAGCCGCGGGCACCGTCGCCGCGATGCTCACTGTCGGCGCGGAAATCCACGCGAGCCCGAACGCTACATCGGACTGATCCGCCGTGACCTCGATCGCGTAGCGCCCCGCGGTGAGCGCCCGCGCGTACACGTGCTCGACGTTGTCCACCGTGCTCTCGCTGGAATCAATCTGCGCGCCCACCGTGAAGCCCGACGCGGCGTAAAGTTTCAGCGTGAGATTCGCGAGGCTCGATGACGGACTCGGAAATGCGTCAGAGATCGTGCGATTCCACGTGAGGATAGCCGACAGCGACGATGTCCCGCCAGTCGGCACGTCGAAAAAATACAGTTGGCTGCCGGCGGTGGTCGTCCGGTAGTCCCAGCCCTGCCGGCCCACCGTGGCGCTCGTGCTCGCCGCCTGCTGTCCCGCCGCGAGGATGTGGTGGCTGTAGTACACGTTCAACTGCCCCGCGCCGAACACCGTGTCGAGCGGACGTGTCGTGGTCCGGCTCCACGCGGTAAACTGGCTCTTCGTCGCGCCCGCCATGAGGATGGCCTTCATCGTCACCGGTCGCGCCGCATCGGGCGGCGCACCCTGGAGCAGCATCGCCGCGGCGGAGGCGACGATCGGGGTCGCATAGCTCGTGGCACCCGCAGGCGCGACGATCTCCGGCTTCATGCGTCCGCTGCCGTCGGCGGTGTTCGTCCCGTAGCTGTGCAAGCCATCCGTGCGGCCGACGCTCACGCCGTTGTAACTGCTCGCGAGCAGCGCGGGAACATTGTTGAAGCCCCCGTTGTTCAACGCGACGACGCCAAGGAAGCCGGACTGATCGATCGCGTAGTCGAAGCGCCGCAGAAGCTCCACGACCTCGGCCGCGACGACGGGATTGACGCCTGGATCCACATAGATCCAACTGTGATTTTGGACCTTCTGCGGCTCCGCGTTTGGCGGGGCCGCGGTGCCGAAATTAAGGAACCCAGTGGGACTCGTGCCGCCGAGCCAGTCGTTCGCATCGTAGTTGTGAATGCTTGTGATGCCCGGCGCGACGCTGGAGGCATTGCCATAGAAAATCTGCGCGACCAACGTGGCGTGGCCGGATATCGCGTTGCTGCCGGACAGAGGGGTGAAGGTCTTCCCCGAAAACTCCGCGAACGTCGTGTCCGGCATGTACGGGCGCGGTGGCGTCTGCGTGCCCGATGCCTCCACATGTGTGACGCCAATGCCGGTGCCCGTCGGAAGCGCACCGCCGAGTTCGAGTGCGAGTTTGGCATGGCCGATGTCATTGCGATAGTCGGCACGAAGCGGCGCAAGCGGCGCGCACAGGATCCCGATAAGGGGCCACGCACGGAAGCGACGGGAATTCCGCAGGCACGGGGAATTGGAGGACGATACTGAGATAACCACGCGTTACAATCGGCGCGGGACAAATCAAGTGACAGTTTGATGCCGCATCGCGGCACTCACAGATGACAAGGGATCTCCCCCCTGCAAAGTGGAGCCTCGCGCGACACGTCGGCAGCAGCGTAGCCTCGGCCATGCAGTCCCCATTCCTCCCCCTTGCATCGCTCGTCCTCGCCGCATCCGCACTCGCCGCACCCGTGCCGAAACTCGACTTCGGCAGCGTGCGCGAGGAGCACATCATGATTCCGATGCGCGACGGGAAGCGGCTTTCGGCCTACGTCTTTTTTCCGAAGGGCGAAGGCACCGAACAAAAGTGGCCCGCGATTTTCGAGCAGCGATACGCGGACATCAGCAGCGCCGGCTCGCGCAAGGCCGCGGCGAAATTTGCCGAGGGCGGCTTCGTCATCGCGCTCGTGAACTACCGCGGCACGCACGAGAGCGAGGGCGTGTATCGCGGCT
>JBDSAR010000390.1:0-5404 GCA_039922035.1 Chthoniobacteraceae bacterium | reverse complement strand
ATTGCGGGAGGGTTTTTAGGTGTGCTCCGGGAACAGTGCCACGATGGCCTTTTCCGTGGCGCGGCAGCACCCGCGTTCCGTGATAAGTCCGGTGACGAGTCGCGCCGGGGTCACGTCGAATCCGTAGTTCGCTGCCGGGCTGTCCTGCGGGGCGACCTGCACCTCGATGTGGCGTCCGCCGCGCCAGCCGTCCGCAAACTTCACCTCCTCAGAGCCGCGCTCTTCGATAGGAATTTCGCGCAAGCCGTCGCGCATTTTCCAGTCGAACGACGAGGACGGCAGCGCGACGTAAAACGGCACGCGGTTGTCGCGCGCGGCCAGCGCTTTCAAATACGTGCCGATCTTGTTGGCGACGTCGCCGGTGCGCGTGGTGCGGTCGGTGCCGACGAGGCAGAGGTCCACCATGCCGTGCTGCATGAGGTGGCCGCCGGTGTTGTCGGCGATGACGGTGTGCGGGACGCCGTGCTGGCCGAGTTCCCACGCGGTGAGCTTTGCGCCCTGGCTGCGCGGGCGCGTCTCGTCCACCCATACGTGGACGGCGATGCCGGCGTCGTGCGCGGCGTAGATGGGCGCGGTGGCGGAACCGTGATCCACGAAGGCAAGCCACCCGGCGTTGCAATGCGTGAGGATGTTCACGGGCTTGCCTTTTTTCCTGTGACTGATCGCGCGGATGAGCGGCAATCCGTGCTCGCCGATGGCGCGGCATGCGGCGGCGTCCTCGTCGGCGATCAAAGCGGCGGTCTCGCGTGCGATGGCGATTTTCTCGCGAGCCGTGGAGCCGCGTGCGATGGCGGCGAGCTGGCGGTCCACGGCCCATGCGAGATTCACGGCAGTGGGGCGCGTGGATCTCAAAAGCGTGGCGGCTTCGGCGAGGCGTGCGTCGAAGCTCCGGCTGCGCACAGCGCCGAGCGCCGCGAGATACATCCCGTAACCCGCCGACGCGCCGATGAGTCCCGCGCCGCGAACGTGCATTTCCAAAATCGCCGCGGCCATTTTTTCGACAGTATCAATTTGCTCGATGACGAGCCGGTGCGGCAGCGCGCGCTGGTCGATGATTTCGACGGTGCGATCATCGCCGGGCCGGAGCCAGATGGTGCGGTAGTGCTTGCCGTGAACGTTCATGGCTGTGGCATGACTTCATTTCCGAGAGCACGCGCATTGTCGAGAGGCGTGATTTCAAGAAGGCCAGAGCGGCTTCGCATCCGTCGTGAGGGCCCCCTGCTCCCGATGCGCAAAAGTGCGACTCGCTACTTCGCGGCCTCCGGCTTCGGCAAATCGGCGGGCAGATCGGGCAGGCGTTCGATCCTCTTCAGCTCGGTGCGCATGCGCTCCTTGCCGGTCTTGCCGATGAGCACGCACTTCGACGGCACGCGCGTGCCGTCCACCTCGATCGGCGTGCTGAAGAAGAACTGCTCGCCCTTCCAGTCAATCTTCAGCAAGTCGAGCGTCGCGGCGTCGAAGGACACATTCATCGCGGGCTCCACGGTGCCGCTCACCTTCAGTACACGCGCGGCTTTTCCGTCCACGGCGGCATCGGGCAGCAGTTCGAGCTTCGTCTTCGCATCCGCGAGCGGGCCGAGCGTCCACATCCACACGTCTTGGCACACGCCGCCCTTGTTCTCCTGCGACACGCGCTCGCGCTGGCCGACATACCACAGGCCCGGCGGCTGGATGACCGACGTGCGGTCCGTGCCCTTGTCGCGGCCTGCGAGGAGATAGGTCTCGGAAATACGGAATGTGCGCAGGAGCTTCTCCTGCCCCCCGTGCGCGGCGACGATCCTCTTCGTGAGCTCGCTCGCAGCGTCGGCAGCAGGCTTCGGCTTCGGCGGGAGTGGCTCGATGGATACAGGCGAAAATGCCGCGAGGTCGGGCTGTGCGGTCTTCACGCCATCGGCGGGAACTTCGACTTTCGCGGTCCAGACGATGCCGTTGAGGATGAAGCGGCGGAGGTCCTCGAGTTTCCAGCTCCGGTAAAAGTGCGGCATCACGATTCCGAAGCCGCGCCCGCCATCCGCGCGCTCGACGCACCATGCGACCCGCTCGCTCTTCGGCGACTCGGGCGGGAGCATCGAAGTCGCGAGCACGGTCACGCCGGGCAGCAATGAGTTCCATTCGCCGCCGAACCAGTTGTTGATGTAAGGCTCGTCGTGCAGCGTGAACTCCCTCCAGCCGCGCGAGACGGGATGAGCCGCCGCCGCGGGCTTGATGGTCGCCGCCGGGTAGATTTTTGCGATGGACTGGTGATGCACGCACTTCGTCGCGAAGTAGCCGCCGAGCCAGCCGAGCAGCGGATGCGCGCCGTCCGCCGCGACATCCTCCGCGCGCAATCCGGTGGCGTAATGCACACACACGATGCCGCACCCGCGCTTCGCCATCGCGCCGAATGATGCAAGGTTCGCCGGGCCATCCGACATCCGCGCGAGCGGGAACTGGTCGCCGATGAAGACGACCGTGGACGCGGCATCGAGCACGGCCTGATCCTTCGGCCACTCGGTGACGACGTCCGCCTTCATGCCGGGGACATTTTCCATGCTCTCGATGCAACTCTTCATGAGCCGCCCGCCTGCCGCGACCTCGTGCGTTCCCGGCGAATGATTGTTCGGCCCGACGACGATGAGCACGCGCGTCTCCGCATTCGCGTCAACGAACAAAAGAACGGCGGGGACAACGATGAGCGACGCGAGGAAGGAACGGAGGTGCATGGCGGTTGGAGGATTTCCGATCACTACCCCGCTGCCAATCCCGCCGTGGGGAGAAAACGCGTCGAAGCGTTCAGACTCCTTCAGCGCCGCCTCGCGCTGCTGATCCAGCTTCGTGAAAATCGCGCGGATCTGCTCCACGGTGGCGGTGAAGGCCATGCGGACTTTCAGCAGCGCGAGACCGCCGTCGAGCGTGAGCCATTCCCCGAAGATCACGTCATCCACCTCGGTGTCGCTCGCCCATTGGCGCGGCTTGGTCTTCAAGCGGTGAGGAGGAGCAGAAGTGACGCGGGAAGTTTCATGTGAAGGCTGACCTCTGAAACCACGAATGGACGCGAATGGGCACGACTATTTGCGAGGTCTGCGGGCTCATCGTGTTTCCGGCAGCAGTGAATCCAAATCCGTGCCCCTTCGTGTCCATTCGTGGTTCCCAAATCCTCACTCACCGCGTGAGCACCTCGCGGATCGCGTCTTTCATCACGGCCTCGCTGCCGGGCGGCGTCCACGCCCAGTCGTTGAGGTTGCTGTCCTTGTCCGTGAACGCGCGCTCGATGGGAATGTAGCCGGGGCCGCATTCGCCGTAGCCCATCGTCAACACGAAGGCATCGGGCCGGCACTCCTGCGCGAAGAGCTGGAACTCCACGTACGCCTCCGCAGGCAGGAGGATGAGCACATGCGCGGGATCGAATTCGATCGCGGGAATTTCGACACGATGCCCGCGCCTCACGCGCTCATACCACGCGAGCCCCATCGCGGCCTCGGAGCGCTCGAAGGGCCGCACGCCGCTCGCGAGACGGCTGCGCAGAATTTCCTCCGTGTGATTCGGTGTCGCGCGCGCGCCGAGCGGCATGAGCGCGAGCCGAAAGCCGATCTGCGTGAGCGGCGTGCGCTGCGTATTTTTCAAAGCCGTCTCCATCGCGTCGCGCAGACGGCCGGCGAGCGCGGAGCGGTTTTCCGGTGCGCCGGTGTTGTATTTGCCCGCGGTGACATTGCCTGCACAGCCGGTCGTGTAGATTTGCAGCACGTCCGGGTGCGCCTGCTGCATCAGCGCGCGAGCCTCGCCTGGAAAATCCGCGGACACTTTCCCCGCGCCGTAGCTGCTCATCGGGTGGACGGCGTAGCTGTGCAGCGCGCATACGGCAGTGTCGCCATCCCAGAAACTCAGCGTGCGCAGCCACGGATCGATCGTTCCTTCATCCGCATCCTGCACCTCCCTGCTGGTCGAGCGGCTCATGCGCGCATAAGACACCGTGCCTGCGCTCGTGATGAAGCGCCGGTTGCCCGCGATCCGCTCTACTTTCGCACGACCCGCGCCAAAATGCGTGACGCGCCGTGCATGCTGCAGGCTCTCGCGCACCGCGGCAGCGACGCGCGGGATGCACGCTTCATTGAATTCCGGCTGGCAGACGGACGCGATTTGGATCGCCGCATTTGGATCAGGCGGCGGGATGTTTTTCCACGCACCGGTCGCCTCCATATCGCGCAGCAGCTTCTCCGCGTCCTCGTCCATCACCGGCGCATCGTGCACGTGCGTGGACGTGACGAGCACGCGCTGCGGCTCCGTTCCGGCGGCCTCCGCGAGCGCCCGCTTCCATTTTTCAAACGATGTCCCGCGGATTTCGCACCAGTCGAACGCGATCACGATGAACGGCTTCTCCGCGCCCGTGAGCACGAAGCCCTTCGCAAACAACGGATCCGCGACGGACTTCGCCGGCGAGATGCCGCCGCCCATACACGGATGCCCAAGCGGGATCGTCACATCCACCGAGAAAGTCGCGACGCGAAATTCCGCGGCGCGCGCGCAGAGCGCGGCCACGGCGAGGAGCAGCGGGAGCAGTGCGTGGATGCGAAAGGCGGGGGAGTTCATCGTGGTGGAATATCGCCGTTCAAAGTGACGCCACAAGCCGCGACGTTTGCCGCGCACGCTCCGCGCTGACTTCGCGGCAGTCGGCGAACTACTGGATGAAGATGAACTGCTTCGTATTCAGCAACGCGTAAATCAGGTCGTCCGTCGAGGTGACGCCGTTGCCGGATGCCTTCGTCCAGACTGCCTTTTCCTGCGGCGTGGGCTTCCGCGAGAGGAGCGCAAGAAAGGCTGCGTCCACTTTGTCGGCGGGAGTCTTCGCGTCGCCGATGAAATGCATGAGCGGCGAAAACGGGGACAGCAGTCCCTTCGGCGAAATGAGTTCTCCATTCATGAGCGCGAGCGCCTGCGGGATGGAGGCGTTGGGGTTTGCGTTTTCGACAAAGTCGCGGTCGCTCTGGCCCATCGTGCGCAGGAAGTGGCCGCGGGGCGCGGGGCTGTCAAGTTCGCCGGCGCACACCCATTCGCTGCGCGCCTTTTCGCAATAGGCGACAAAGGCGGCGCGGTCCTTCTCCGCGTAGCCGAGTTTCGCGGCGAGCGCGGAGAGGCGCTGCCTTTCGGCAGCGGCCTCAGCATCGAGCTGCGCGGCGGTCTTTGGCGCGGGGCCATAGCCGGGGACGTGCATCCTGCGCCATGTCTCGACGGCGAGCACGGCGGGGTTCGTGTTTATCTTGTAGGTCTCGTCCACGGTGATCTTCGCATTCGGGCCAGCCATTTTCTGCGCGAGGTTCGTGACGAGCGGGGTGAGAAAATCGCGCACGTAGGCTTCGTTGCGCTCGCGTTCGATGCGGCCGATTTCGCGGCGCAACTCCGTTTCACGCGCCTTGTCGCCATTGCGCTT
>JBDSAR010000389.1:0-8038 GCA_039922035.1 Chthoniobacteraceae bacterium | reverse complement strand
GCGGCTTCGGGTTCCAGAATTTGTCCTGCACGGCGTTCAGCTTGCCCTCCTTGTGAAGCTGCTCCCACACGCGCGTGGTCGGCGTCTGCCACATGTAGTTGAGATGCTGGCCGTAGATGAGGTGCGGCATGTAGTTCCGCACATAGACGTAGCGGCCGTCGGTCACGCTGCGCACGAGGTCGAGGCGCTCGTCCATGCGCCCGCGGAAGCCGTGCAGGAAGGGCTGTGGCTCGGTGATGAATTTCCCGAGGAACGCGTGGCCCTGCATCCACTCCGGCGGCTGCACGCCGATGAGGCTGAGCATCGTCGGCGCGAGGTCCACGAAGCTCACGAGCCGCTCCGACTTCCCGCCCGCCTGGTATTCCGGCGGACGCAGCTCCTTGAACTTTTCCGGGATGTAAACCACAAGCGGGACTTGCAGGCCGGAGTTGTAAGGCCAGCGCTTGCTGCGCGGCATGCCGGAGCCGTGGTCGGCGTAGTAAAAGACGATCGTGTCCTCACTTAGGCCGTCCTTTTCCAAGTCCGCAAGCAGCGCGCCCGCGTCGGCGTCGGCCTCGCTGACTTGGTCATAGTATTGCGCCCAGTCCTGCCGCACCTCCGGCGTGTCGGGATGATAGGCCGGCACGCGCACCTTCGCCGGGTCATGCACCTGCTTGTGCGGGCGCGTGCGGATCTGGCTCTCGTGGCTCTTGAGCGAATTGAACACCGCGAAGAACGGCACGCCCTCGGGGCGTTTGCGCCAGTGCGCGTTCTTCGACGACTCGTCCCACACCTGCCCCGGCTTCTCGATGTTGTAGTCCTCCTTCGCGTTGTTCGAGCAATACCAGCCCGCCTCGCGGAGGAACTGCGGGAACATCTTTTTCCCCTTCGGAAAGGGCACCATGCTGCGCATGTGTTCCGCACCGAGGCTCGTGGGATACATGCCCGTGATGATCGTCGTCCGCGCCGGCGCGCACACGGGCGCGTTTGACCAGCAGTGCGCGTAGATCATCCCGCGTTTCGCGAGCGCGTCCACATTCGGCGTCGTGGCGAAAGTGTCGCCGTAGCACCCCATGTGCGGCCCGTGATCCTCGCTAGTGATCCAGAGGATGTTCGGCCTCGTCTCCGCGATCGCCGCTGCCGCGAGCGCGAACATGAGGAATGACGCCATGCGGAGGAAATGGGTCATCGGGAAGGCAAGGGGGTTTTCATCTTGCGAGGGCGGTACACCGCGGAAACGTGGGAGGCAATTCACGCTTTGGTTCTCAGAGGTTGGCAAAAACGAGGAGTCCCCACGAAAGGCACCAAAGCGCACGAAATGGACGGCCCTGATTTCGCGTCTTCCGTGTTTTTCGTGGTCTGCATCTGCTCATCCGCAGTCACGCAGGAATGCCGGAGGGAGGCCCGCAGTCAGTTGCTTCTTTCACTGCGGGATTCAGGCTGCTACGTCGCGCATCCGTGAAACTGCCCATCCTGCGCGCCATTCTCTGCCTCACCTTCGCCGGCGCGGTGCCATCCGCCCGCGCCGCATCACTGACCATCGCCGTGATGCAGGACGGATGGGGCGCCGCGAATGCGAAGGAAGTCCGCGCCATCACACTTGCCGCCGCCGAGGAAATCGGGCGGCATTGCCCTCGCACGCGGATCGGCACCATCGTCGTGTATCATCGCGACGATCATCCGCAGACCGCATGGGAGAGGACACCGGATGGAAAAATCTCCGTCGGCCTGCAGGCGCGCGACCGGCAGTGCGCGCAGATCGCGTTTCAGTTTGCGCACGAATTCTGCCACGTGCTCGCCACGCACAGCAAGGATGCCCGGCGCACCCCGCGCGCGGCCGGCGGGCCGAACCTGTGGCTCGAGGAAAGCCTCTGCGAGGCCGCCTCACTTTTTGCCCTGCGTGCGATGGCGCGCTCATGGGAGCACCGGGCGCCCTTCCGCGGCTGGCGTTCGTACGCGCCGGAATTTTCCGGCTATGCGCAGGAAAGGATGCGCGTTTCCGGCGCAGAGGGGCGGGCGGATTTCACCCGCTGGTTCCGGCAAAATGAGCCCGCAATGCGGCGCAACGCCGAGCTGCGCGACAGGAATTCCATCGTGGCCCTCGAACTCCTGCCGCTCTTTGAAGCCGAGCCACGCGGGTGGGAGGCGGTCACCTTCATGAATCTCGGCCCCCAGGATCGGAGCCAGCCGCTCGATGCATTCCTCGCCGGGTGGCGTCAGAACTGTCCGCCCGCGCTCCGCCCTTTCGTCACGAATATCGCGGGTGTCCTCGGCCGCCGGATATAGCCGCTGGAAAAGGTCGCAGCCATCCTTTGCCGCCGCCCATCACTCCTGCAATCACCAGCCTCTTGTCTCCAAATCTCGCCGCTCCCGGTTTATGCCCTGAGGATTCCCGCCCGCCCGGATCGGAGCCGCGCTTCGTCCCCCGGATCGAGAGCCTGCGGGGAGTGGCTGCGTTCATGGTGGCCGTGTTCCATTCGTTCACCCTGCTTCCCGTGGGCGGCGTCGAGAAATTCTACCTGCGCCGGATTTTCGAACTCGACGGAGCCGCCCCCATATTCGCGCGCCTGCTGACGGCGATTTTCAGCGGCGGCGCGGCCGTCAGCCTGTTTTTCGTCATCAGCGGCTACGTCCTGCGGCTCGCCCTGAAGCGCGACACGCGGGAAGCCGCAGTCCTCGCGACATCCTTCATTTCGCGGCGCTTCCTCCGCATCTATCCGGCCCTCGCCGTGAACCTGTGCGTCATGTTCGCAGTCCTGTGGGCGGCGCACTTGCTCCGTCCCGGACTGTTCACAAATGCCCCCGCGCCATTCGCACTCATCGAGAATCTCGCACTCACCAGGATCTCGATCAACGGCGTCACCTGGACGCTCCTGGTGGAATTCATCGCGGTGCCATTCATCCTCTTCGCCCATCTCCTGACCCGGCGCTTCGGCCTGCGCGTGCTCCTCGCGTTCACCGCGTATCTCACGCTCGCGATCTTTCAGCGCAAATTTCTCCTGGTCTGCTCTCCGTTCAACGGCTTCCTGTTCATGTTCGCGTTCGGGATGCTCGTCGCCGATTTTGCCCCGGCCCGTATGGCGAGGCTCTCGTCGTGTGATGCAGGGAAGCTGCTCGTCCTCGGTGTCGTGCTTCTCCTCGGTGCGCGGCTCTTCACCGGCTACGCATCACGATGGAGCATTCTCCTCGAGGGAATCGGCGGTCTCCTCGTCGTCTCGATCGTGGCCTGCGGGCCGTCGCTGCGCCCGCTCGCGTGGCTCGATTATGCGCTCGTCCGCAGTCTGGGACGCATCAGCTACAGCTTCTATCTGTATCATCCGGTCTTCCTCGTCGTCATCGTCTCGCCGGTGGTGCTCGGGCTGGTCCCGGCGGCCGTGCTGGCAAAGTGGCCGCTCTCCATCGGACTGCTCGTCGCGCTGATCACGATCCCTCCCGCGTGGCTTGCCGCGAAACTGTCGTTCCGATTCGTCGAGCAAGGCGCGCTCCGGATCGGGCGGAAGAAAAAGCAGGACGGACCCGGCAAGTAGAACGCCCGCGCCTCCCCGTTCAGCGGGGATCTTCCCAGTCCGTCACCGCTGCCTGTCGTCCCCCAGTTCCTTCAGTGCGCGATCGATCGCGGACTCGGCTTCCTTGATCTTGCCCTTCTCCATCAGCGTCCGGACTTCTTCCATGATCGCCTTGATCGGCGCCGGATCGCCACCGTCGCCCACGAGCCGCTCGACGTTGAATCGCACACGCGCCGCCTTTGCCACGATCCGCTTTTGCGATTCCTCCATCTGCGCGCGCTCGGCGTCCTGCGTTTTGCGGAATGCGGTGAGCTTTGCCTGCTGCTCGGGCGTCAGCTCCGCCTTGATCGCCAGCATGAAGCCGAGTTGCGCCTGCCTCGCACTGTTGTCGATCGCGAGGACCTTTTGGAGCTGCGCGAGCGCTGCTGCCGGGTCCACGCGCGCGGGCTTCACGATCGCGGCGAGCGCGTCGTTCTCCTTTTGCAACCGCTCCTTCAAATCACGGAACCGCGCCTCCATCTTCTCCGTCACTTCCTGGAGATGACGTTTCTGCTCCTCGCTGAGCTGCACCTCCGCCTGCGCCTGCACGAGCAGCTCGGGAGGAAAAAGGTATTCCTGAATCGGGTCCGCAGTCGCGCGGAGTGTGATGACGGCCGCGGTGAGAAGAAGGAGGAGGGCTTTCATTCAGTTCGGTATGGTTGGCTGGAAACACGAATCCTTGCGCGGCTACCGCATCGTGGCGGCGCAGCGACGGAAAACTCACGCTCAGCCTCGGAGGGTCGCATAATGTCTTCACGGCGCGGGGACAAATCTGCCCTGCATGTCACTGCGTGCCCTTCTTCCCGCCAGCTTTCCCGCGGCCATTGCCAAACTTATCCGGCGAATCAGTTTCCGGCACCTCCAGTTCCTTGCGCAGCCGTGCGAGTTCGCCGCGCAGCTCCTTCTCCGTCGCCGCATAGGCGGGCTGGCCGAAGACACTCTTCATCTCGCGCGGGTCTTCCTTCAGGTCGAACAGCTCCATATAGTCCTCGCCCGTCCCATAGAACTGCACCAGCTTATAGCGGTCCGTGATCACCCCATAGTGCGGGCGCACGTGGTGCGGCTGCGGGTATTCATAATATTGGTAATAGAATGCCTTCCGCCAGTCCGCGGGCGTCTGCCCGGCTAATACGGGACGCATGCTGCGGCCCTGCATTTCCTTTGGAATGGGAGCGCCCGCCGCATCGAGGAAAGTCTCGGCAAAGTCGAGGTTTGACACAATGTCGCGCGTCGTGCTGCCCGGCTTCGTTACGCCCGGCCAGCGCACCAGCAGCGGCGCGCGCAGCGATTCCTCGAAGATCCACCGCTTGTCAAACCACCCATGCTCGCCGAGGAAGAACCCCTGGTCGGCGGAATACATCACGATCGTGTTTTCCGCGAGCCCCTCGTCGTCGAGATACTTCAGCACGCGGCCCACGCTTTCATCCACGGATTTGATGCACCCGAGATAGTCGTGCATATAGCGCTGATAGCGCCAGCTAGTCAGTTCCTTGCCGGAGAGATTGGCCTTATTGTAGGCTTCGTTGCGCGGGCCATAGTAGGCATCCCATTCCTTCCGCTGCCCGGGCGTCTGCTGCGGGATGGGCACCAGCTTCATGTCCTTGGGCGTGATCGTCTTTGCGATCATCATGTCCTGATCATGTTCGGCTATGCCACGGCCAGAATAGTCATCGAACAGGGTGGGGGGCTCGTCGTATTTGCGGTCGTTGTCGTGGTTCAGGTGTCGCAGCGCCGGCTCCCACTCGCGATGCGGCGCCTTGTGCTGGCACATGAGGAGGAAGGGCTTCGTCTTGTCGCGCTTGTTCAGCCAGTCGAGCGACGCATCGGTGATGATGTCCGTCACATAGCCCTCCATCTTCACATGCTCCCCGTTGCGGACCATCGGCGGATTATAATACACGCCCTGGCCCGGCAGGATTTGCCAGAAGTCAAACCCCGTCGGGTCGCTGATGAGATGCCACTTGCCGATCACCGCCGTCTGATAGCCCGCCGCCTGCATTAGCTTCGGCGCAGTCACCTGCGAGCCGTCGAACCTGCTGTTCGAGTTGTTATAGAATCCGTTCTTGTGCGAATATTTCCCCGTCACCACGCTCGCCCGGCTCGGCCCGCAGATGGAATTGGTCACCAGGCATCGGTCCAGTCTCATGCCCTCCTTTGCGATGCGATCGATATTGGGCGTCTCGATGAGCTTGCGCGGATCGCCATACGCGCTGATGGCCTGATAGGCATGGTCGTCCGAGAAGATGAAGACGATATTGGGACGCTTGGCGTCGGCAGCGTGGCCGGAGGGGACCAGCAGCAGGGCGAGGAGAGAGAGGGCAATCTTGTTCATCATGGCAGGGAGGTCGTGTGAAGGAACATCCCATACACAGCCGCCCGCTGGCACGCCAGCACGGAGCGAGCAGTGTTCCGATTTGAAGCGATCTGCATTTTTCCCGTGCGGCAGCGGGTCAGCGTTTATTTTCGCCTCGCCAGCGCCGTTTCGTGTGCGCAGATTTTCCGGGTATATGTTTCAAGACGGGCAGACATTCGGTGACTTCCAGATCCTCGGTTGCCTCGCAGGAGGCGGCGGTGCGGGGATGTACAAGGCGCGGCAGGTCTCGATGGATCGCGTGGTCGCGCTGAAGGTGCTGCGCGATTCGACGACGACTCCCGAGACGGTCGCGCGGTTCTGCCGGGATGCAAAGGTCGCCGGTGCGCTGAGCCATCCCGATCTCGTCCACGCCTACGCGACGGGCGAGACGGACGGGGTGCATTGGGTCGCGATGGAATTCATCGAGGGCACGAATGCGCAGGCGCGGCTGAAGCGGAAGGGAAAGCTCGCGCTGGCGGAGGCAGTCGCCATCGGCACGCATGTGGCTGGGGCGCTCAATTACGGCTGGCGCAAGGCGGGGATCATCCACGGCGACATCGAGCCGGACACCATTCTGCTCTCGAAGAAGAGCGAGGTGAAGCTCGCCGGGCTGGGATTCGGACACGGGTTGGGAGAGACGCGGCCCTTCGACGCGCAGGGTTCGCCGACCGGTGCTGCCCACTATGTGAGTCCCGAGCGGGCGGAGGGAAAGAAGGGCGCGGACCTGCGTGCGGACATCTACAGCCTGGGCTGCACGCTTTTTCATCTCATCAGCGGGGAGCCGCCGTACGAGGGCGACACGGCGCTGGCGGTGATCCTGCACCACGTCACCCAGCCCGTGCCGCAATTGCGCACCGTGCGCCCGGATTGCCCGGAAGAGATCTCGCGCGTGGTGATGAAGATGATGCACAAGCTGCCCGCTGGGCGGCATCGGGACTACGACGAGCTAATCGCGGATCTGCGGCTTTGCTACGACGCGGCCGCAAACGCGCCTGCGGTCTCGCCGGCACCGGCCACCGCGCAGGCGCCGGTGCCCGCGCCGCCGCCGAAGGAATCCATCGGCACACCGATCGCACCCGTGGCGAAGCCGGAGCCGTCGCGTGAGTCCATCAGCGCTGCCATACGGCAGCCTGCCCCGCCTGCGAAGAAGGAAGCGCAGCGGATCGAGGTGCCAAAGGGGCTGCCGGTTTTGCCAGCCGTGCCGGTCGCGTCCGCCGTGCCAGTGGCATCCGAGGATTTTTCTGAGGGGAAAATGGGCGCGTCGTCACGGAGGCCGCTGATCATCGGCGGCGCTGTGCTGCTCGCAGCGATTGTCGCGCTCGCCATTTTCAGGCCGTGGAAAAAGGAGGAGCAGCTTTCCGAAGCGCAGCGTGTCCAGCGCGACCGGGCATCCGGGAAGATCGCCGCGAATCCCATCGCCGCGCCGGCACCGAGGCCTTCGGTCACCAAGGCAACTCCCGCCCTTCCCAAGCCCGCGCCGAAAAACACGCCGCCGAAATTTGCCACTGACATGCCCGCGGCATCGGCACCGGCAGGCGTGCCCGCACCCACTCCCGAGCCTGCCCCGGAACCTGCACCTGTGCCCATGCCCGCGCCTGCCGCCGCCACTCCGCAGAGCGTCACTGCAAAGTGGCTCGCCGAGCAGGTGCCGCCGTGGCAGGCGGCGTTTGCGGCCGAGGTGAGCGGACCGTTTGAAAAAGGAGTGGCCGAGCTGAAGACGAAACATCTCGCGACCGTCGAGCGCGAACTTGCGACGCTCCCGCCGGCCGAGGAGAAGAGCGCGGGCGTGGCCTTCCGCGCGGAGCGCGCGCGCATGGCCGGCGGCGGCAACGTGCCTGCTGAGGATGAATCCATGGCCCCGCCCTCGCTCCGCGCGATCCGCACGACCTACCGCACGGCATTTGCAAAGCTCGACACCGAGCGCCTCGCCAAGGCCAGACTCGTCCACGCGCGCTACGACGCAATCCTCGCCAAGGCGCAGGCCGGGCTCACGCAAAGCCGCCGTACCGGCGAGGCGCAGGAAATCCAATCCAGGCGCGAAACCCTGCGGACGGATTGGGTGATGCCGCTCGCAGGCGCTGCGCCCGCCGTCGCCGAGACTCCCGCCGCCACGCCGGAACCCGTGCCGCAGAAGCCCGCGCCGGGCCCGAAGCTGCCGAGG
>JBDSAR010000388.1:0-7210 GCA_039922035.1 Chthoniobacteraceae bacterium | reverse complement strand
CCTTCGCGACCGCGACGACGGCTTCGTTTTGTCCGACGACTTTGCCGGTGAGTTCGGTCTCCATGCGCAGGAGCTTTTCATTGTCCTCCTGCTCCATGCGGTGCAGCGGCACGCCGGTCCACTTCGCGACGACGACGCGCATGTCCTCCTCGGTGACGACGATTTCCTTTTCCTCGCGCTTCTTCTCCCAGTCCTTGAGCACGGAGTCTTTGCGTTCCTTCGCCTGCTTCTCCGTGTCGCGGAGCGCCGCGGCTTTTTCGAAGTCCTGCGCTTTGATCGCGCCTTCCTTCTGCGCCTTGATGGCCTCGATCTCCTTGTCGATGTCCTTGATGTCCGGCGGGCGTGTCATGGAGGTGATGCGCGCACGCGCACCAGCCTCGTCCATCACGTCAATCGCCTTGTCGGGCAGGAAGCGACCCGTGAGATAGCGGTCGCTGAGTTCCGCAGCGGCCTTGAGCGCCTCGTCGGTGATACGCGCCTTGTGGTGCTGCTCGTACTTGTGGCGGATGCCTTTCAAAATGAGGATGGTGTCCTCCACGCTCGGCGCCTCGACTTTCACCTGCTGGAAGCGGCGCTCAAGCGCGGCGTCCTTCTCGATGTATTTGCGGTACTCGTTGAGCGTGGTCGCACCAACGCACTGGAGTTCGCCGCGGCTGAGCGCAGGCTTAATGATGTTGCTCGCGTCCATCGCGCCTTCGGCGCTGCCCGCACCGACGATGGTGTGCAGCTCGTCAATGAACAGGATGACGTTCTTCGTGCGGCGGATTTCGTCCATCACGGCCTTGATGCGCTCCTCAAACTGACCGCGATATTTCGTGCCCGCGACCATGAGTGCGAGGTCGAGCGTGATCACGCGCTTGTCGCGCAGCAGCTCCGGCACATTGCCCGCGGCGATTTCCTGCGCGAGTCCCTCGACGATCGCGGTCTTGCCCACGCCGGCCTCACCGATGAGCACGGGATTGTTCTTTGTGCGGCGGCAGAGGATCTGGATCACGCGCTCGATCTCGGGCGCGCGCCCGATGACGGGATCCATGTCACCTTTCCGCGCGAGTTCCGTGAGGTCGCGGCCGAATGCGCGCAGTGCCGGCGTCTTGCCGTCCTTCTTGCTGCCCGACTGCGGCTGCTCCTGCGGCGAATCCTGTTCACCCTCGGGCGGTGTGAAGTTCGGATCGAGTTCCTTCAAAATTTCATTCCGTGTGCGCTCGATATCCACTTCGAGATTCTTCAGCACGCGAGCCGCGACGCCTTCACCTTCGCGAAGCAGGCCGAGCAAAATGTGCTCGGTGCCGACGTAGCTGTGATTGAGCGCCTTGGCCTCCTTGCCCGCGAGCGCGAGCACCTTCTTGACACGCGGCGTGTACGGAATGTTGCCGACCATTTTCTGATCCGGACCGCTGCCGACCTGCTTCTCGACTTCCATGCGGACGGTCTCCAGATCGAGGCCCATTTTTTGCAGGACGTTCACGGCCACACCCTGGCCGAGTTTAATCAGGCCGAGCAACAGATGCTCGGTGCCGACATAGTTGTGGTTGAACCGATCGGCTTCCTTGCGGGCGAGTGCGAGGACCTGCTGCGCGCGGGGCGTGAAGTTATTCATCATGGTTTGGTGAGCTATCCCCATGCCGCGCCACCTTTGCTCCGCACTTCGCGAGAACTGGAGCGCTGCAACAGGGATGCCATGCACATTGGAGCCATGGAATCATTTGCGCAAGGTGCGACATCGCGGCGCGGGAAAATATTTTGGCGCAACATGAATGCGCCAGCCTGCACTTGCATTTGCACGACGGCGATGCCATGAGGATTTCCCTATGAAACTCCCCTCCGTTTTTCTTGCCGCCCTTTCCGCCGCCATCCTTTCCGCCCATGCAGAGGTCGCCCCGATCCGCATCACGGTCGAGCCAGTCCGAAAGACGGAAGTGAAGAAGGCCGATCCGAAGAACAAGGCCGCCGCCTCCCATGACAAGACTCAGGTGATGTCCCTGAAAATCCAGCTCGACAACAATTCGGCGCAGGCCCTCGACGGTCTGATGGTCAAATACTGGTTCATCGGACACGCGGTGGGTGAGCACACCGCGAAAGCACTCGTCGAAGGCGAACGCAAATCCTCACTGACCGCGCGCGGCAGGGAGATGGTGGACAGCGAGGTCGTCTCGAAGCACTACGTCGAGGAGCATACCGAGGTGGTCAACAAGAAGGCGACCAAGGTGCCGGCCTCCGGCGAGAAGATCATCGGGTACGCCGTCCGCGTCCTGCAGGGCGACAAAGTGCTCGGTGAATACTACAGCGATCTGGCCTACAAGGCGGTCATCAATTCTCCCGCTGCCTCGGCAGAGCCAAAACCCGCCGCCAAACCGGGCGCGAAGCCAGCCGCCAAGTAGGCCTCACTCGGACGCAAGCATCGTGGCGGCGCCGTGACGCTGGATGAAAATCCCACGCGTGATCGCCTCCGCAAGCTGCTCGTGATAGGCTCCGTTTCCGCAGCGCCGCCCCTCGACGGGATTGCTGAAGTAACCGCACTCCACGAGCACAGCGGGATACTGCGCCTTCCGGAGCACGCAGAAATTCGCCGTGCGGATTCCGCGCGATGACGCGCCGGGAATCGCGGCGACCTGATTCAGGATGTTCCGCGCAATTCCCGCCGAGCAGCGTGAATTGTAATACACCTCCGTCCCTCTCACCGCTGAGCGCGGCGAATCATTGAAGTGGACGCTCACGAAAATCACGTTTTGTTGCCGGTTTGAGATCGAGGCCCGCGTGTTCAGCG
This sequence comes from Chthoniobacteraceae bacterium, assembly GCA_039922035.1. Taxonomy (GTDB): domain Bacteria; phylum Verrucomicrobiota; class Verrucomicrobiia; order Chthoniobacterales; family Chthoniobacteraceae; genus SXWH01. The sequence goes on along the minus strand of JBDSAR010000388.1, from coordinate 4,446 downwards.
GGATGAAGGTGTCGTCGCGGCGCGTCAGCACCGTGCGGAATCCCGCGGCAGCCACCTTGGGGCGCAGTTGCATCACCACATTGAGGGTGGCGTCCTTCTCACGACCTGCGTAGCGCGACCGCGTGCCGCTGTCGTGCCCGCCATGCCCGGCATCGAGCACCACACCGGTGAAAGTGCGGCTCGTGTCCTTCACACCGCCCGCGCAGCCGGAAAAGAGGAGCACCGCCACCCCCGCCGCAAAAAGCGCGAGCGAACGACACACCTTGCCACAGGCGGCGGGTTCGCGGAAAGTTGCCGGGATGTTTTTCATGTCAAAATTTGCTTGGTGGAAAGTAGCGGCACTTCTCATGCCAGATGCGATCCTGTGTCAAGCAGCCGACTCCCCCAGTCCCAATCCCCTCACTCCCGTGCCAGCGCAAACACAGACGACCAACCGACTCGCCAAGGAAAAATCGCCCTACCTTCTCCAGCACCAGCACAACCCGGTGGACTGGATGCCGTGGGGTGCCGAGGCATTCGAGCGTGCGAAAAAGGAGGGCAAACCGATTTTCCTCAGCATCGGCTACTCGACGTGCCACTGGTGCCACGTGATGGCGCACGAGTCGTTCGAGGATCTGGAAACCGCGAAATACATGAACGAGCACTTCGTCTGCATCAAAGTGGATCGCGAGGAGCGGCCCGATGTGGACAAGGTGTACATGACCTTCGTCCAGGCGACGACCGGCAGCGGCGGCTGGCCGATGAGCGTATGGCTCACACCAGACCTGAAGCCCTTCCTCGGCGGCACCTATTTTCCGCCGCAGGATCGCGGCGGACGCCCGAGCTTCCGCAACATCCTGGCACGCATCGCCGACGGCTGGAAAAATGATCGCGACGGCATCGTGAAACACGGCGACGAAGTCGCGAAACAGCTCGGCGAGATGGCCGCGGGCGAGGCTTCCGCCGCCGAAAAGCCCGGGCGCATGAATCTCTCCACCGGACTCAGCCAGCTCGCGAAACGTTTCGACGGCGAGCACGGCGGCTTCGGCAGCTCGCCGAAATTCCCGCAGCCGAGCATCATCAATTTTCTCCTGCGCATGTCCGTGCGACTCGACCTCGGCCCCGGCGCGGCCCCCAAGGCCGAGCAGCACGACGCCGCCGCCCTTGCACGCAGGATGGCTCTTTTCACCCTCGAAAAAATGGCCGCGGGCGGGATGCACGATCACGTCGGCGGCGGCTTCCACCGCTACTCGGTGGACACCTACTGGCACATCCCGCACTTCGAGAAAATGCTCTACGATCAGGCTCAGCTCGCCCGGGCATACGTGGACGCATTCCAGCTCACCCGCGATTCGCGCTGGGAAAAGATCGCGCGCGATGTGCTCGACTACGTGCTGCGGGACATGACGGACAAGGACGGCGGCTTTTGCTCCGCCGAGGACGCCGACTCTCTGCTCGAACACGGCAAGCCCGAGCACGGCGAGGGCGCGTTCTACGTCTGGACAAAGTCTGAAATCGAAAAACTGCTCGGCGAGGATGCGGTGCCGTTCAACCGATTCTATGGAGTGAAGGCAGACGGCAATGCGCCGGTCGGCAGCGATCCGATGGGAGAGTTTCGCGGGAAGAACACGCTCATCCAGCGGCTGCCTGCCTCGGAAGCTGCGCAGCTCTTCGACAAGACTGCCGCAGAGATCGAGACCTCGCTCGCACGGTCGCGCGCAAAACTTTTTTCCGAACGCGCGAAGCGCCCGAAGCCGCACCTCGACGACAAAATCATCGTCGCATGGAACGGCCTGATGATCTCCGCACTCTCCCGCGCCGCGCAGGCGCTCGACGATCCGCGCTACCTCGCCGCCGCGCAGGGTAGCGCAAAATTCATCAAGTCAAACCTCTGGCGAGATGGTGCGCTCATCCGCAGCTTCCGCCATGGCCCGAGCAGCATCGCCGCATTTGCCGACGACTACGCCGCGCTCATCGCCGGACTGCTCGATCTGTACGAGGCGGACTTCGACACCGCGTGGCTGCAATGGGCGATCGAACTGCAGGCAAAGATGGACACGCTATTTTTCGACAAGACGCACGGCGGATATTTCCAGACCGCGCTGGGAGCCGCGGACATCCTTTTCCGCACGAAGGAAGACTACGACGGGGCGGAGCCGGCCCCGAGCAGCCTCGCCGCGGCAAATCTCCTCCGCCTCGCGCAGCTCACCGATTCCAAGGAACTCCGTGAGCGCGCGGCAAGGACAATCGCCAGCGCATCCGACCAACTCGCACGGCTGCCCAGCGCGATGACTCAGATGCTCTGCGCCGTGGATGCATCGCTCGCAAAGCCGCGCCAGATCGTGATCGCGGGCAAGCGCGATGCCGCCGGCACGCAGGCGCTGCTCCGCGAAGTGCGCGCCGTCTTTTCCCCAAACCAGATCGTGCTGCTCGCCGACGGTGCAGCGAACCAGGAATGGCTCGGCGCGAAATTGGAATTCCTCCGCACCGTCGCGCCGGTGGATGACAAAGCCGCTGCCTACGTCTGCGAAAACTTCACCTGCCAGGCCCCGATCACCGATCCTGCAAAGCTGCGCGAAGTGCTCGCGCACTGATCCGCCGGGATCGTCGGCGCGTGATTTTTCTGAATAGTCACGCGGGGGCGCCGTCAATCACTGGCGAACGGCCGACCTTGCGCAGGCACCACTGCCAGCAGTAAAAGGAACGCCCCAGAAACAACCAACAACACACCATGAAAAAACTCCTCATTGCACTCCTCATCGCTCCCCTCTGCGCCTTCGCCGCTGACAAGTCGGCTGCTGCAGCCGACAAGGCTGCCGCTCCCAAGGTCGAAAAAGCTGACAAGTATCAGGTCACCGGCCCCGTCACCGAAGTCACCGACACAAAAATCGTCGTGATGAAAGGCACCGAGAAATTCGAAGTCGCGCGCTCCGCGGACACGAAAGTCACCGGCGACCTCAAGGTCGGCGCAAAGGTCACGATCAAATACGTGATGACCGCCGCGACCGTGGACGTGAAGGCCGACGACAAGAAGGACGCGCCCGCAAAGAAAAAGTAATCCCGCGTTTTTTCCAAACGACTCACCGCAGCCTCCGTCCGGATCACCGGGCGGAGGCTGTGTCATTCCGATGCGGGGTGGACGCAGGCGGGCTCTACTTCGCGAGTTCCTTCGCAAGCATCCAGAGCGTGACCCGTCCGATAGTCTCCAGGCTCGCGGCGCTGAGCTTGTCCATCGTGTCGGCCGAGGTGTGCCACGGCGGATACTCGAAATCAATGATGTCCATCGCGGGGATGTGCGCGATGAGCTGCAGCGGAGAATGGTCGTCCAGGATGTCGCCGGGAGCATGGCCGAATTTGCCGCGAAACCCAAGCACCTCGGCTCCCTCGAACAGCCTGCCCGCGAGTGCCGGCGGCGTGTTGGGCGGCAAAGTCACGGTGAGATCCGCATCTCCGATCATGTCCCACACGATGGCGAAGCGGAACTGCCTCGCGCGCCCCTGGTCGCGCAGTGCCTGCGCGTAATGCCGGCTGCCGACGAGTCCGTCCGGCCCGGTTTCCGCGGGGCCGAACTGCACCACCGCTTCCTCGCCGTCGAAAAAAACCAGCTCGATCTGCGACGCGAGCGCCGGCGCCTTTGACAGCACACGCGCGAGTTCGAGCAGCGCGCCGGTGGAGGACGCCCCGTCATTCGCGCCGAGGAAGCGGACGCTGTCCATGCGCTTCGTATCATAGTGCGAACCGATGATCACGCGCTGCGCGGAGCGAGGCACAGGTGCGGACTTATTGCTGGAAAAGCGCGCGATCAGATTCGTGAACTGGAGGCTCCCCTGCCTCGGCACTGGCGCGTGCTCGAACTCCTGGCGCTCGACCTCCCATCCCGCCTGCTGCAGCGAATCCGTGACGAGCTTGCGCGCCTGCTCGATCGCCGCACTGCCCGAGAGGCGCGGTCCGATGTCCACCTGCCTCTGCACTTCTGCGAGCGCATTTTCACCGGAGAACTGCTCCCACAGACGCGGCGGAATCTCCGGTGCCGGCCCCGAGCCCGCGTTCGGATCAGCCTTCTTTTCCGGCGAGCAGGCGGCGAGGGCAACCAGCAGCGCGGCACAGGCAGCCCGTCGCGAAAAAAAGAAAACCGCCGGACTAGCCACGACGCTATTCCTCGTCGGGGATGCCGATGAGTTTGAGCAACCGCTGGAGATCGTCGTTGCCGTAATACTCGATTTCGATGCGTCCTTTTTTCTCGCCGTGATGCATCGCGACCTGCGTGCCGAGGTGCTGGCGCAGCCGGTTCTGCAGATGCGCGATCGCCGGCTCCATCTGCGGGCTGCTCGATGCGCCGCGTTTCGGTTTGTGCGTCCCATTTCCCGCGAAGTGATCCGCCACGAGCTTCTCGGCACCTCGCACGGTGAGACCGCGGCGGAGCGATTCCTCCGCGAGCGCAAGCTGCTCCTCGTGCCCCTTCGCGCT
>JBDSAR010000387.1:0-14767 GCA_039922035.1 Chthoniobacteraceae bacterium | reverse complement strand
CGCTCTTCGACACGCGCCTGCCATCGCTGCAAATCGCCATGCTTCTGCTTCTCACCGGCTCCGTGCTGCGCGCCGTCGGCGATTTTTTGCCGACCCGTTCGCACTGGCTGAACGGCGCGAGCTATCTGTGGATGCTGGCCGCCGGTGTGTGGGGGTTCACCGTGCTGCCAAAGGTGCGTCTCGCCGATCCATCCGGTGATCTCACGTGCTCGGCTCGCCGCGCTGGAAAGGCAGCGTGAGCAGCAGCCTTCCCGCGGAGGAAGAAACTGCTCAGAATGAGAGCGGCGGCGGGCCTTTCAGCCCGTCGTTGCGGGTGCCTGCTCCAACCGCGGGAATCGTGTCCACGAGTTCCTTCTTCACGTCGCAATTCCTGGCGGCAGCAGTGATGCCGAAGTTTTTTCCCTCCGAAATTGTGCAGTTCGTCAGACGTCAGTTGCCGGCGGCGAGGATTGACTAGGGATTTCCCGGAAGCGCCACAGTTCAGACCGCAGGGCATCGCCAAAAAGGATGCATGGAGAGTTCACACAGGCACTGCGCACTTCTGTGAGGATGAGGACATGCGACTAAAAAACTTCGATTAAAGAAGCGACCTGCGGAGTCTCATGTTGCGATAATACAGAAAGTTCATCTCGCGATGGACGCACCGAACCCCAAACCGATCCCAATCATGAAGACACGAATTTTCCTCTCCGGAATCCTGCTCACCACCGCACTCACTTTCCAATCGAACGCCGGCACCCTGTTTTACGTCCCCATCCCCGCGATGGGGAGCGATGCGCAGGCGGGGCTCGATCCGGCCAAGGCGTACACAAATGCGATTGCCGCCGGGAGCGCAAAGGAGCGCACGGTGAACGGCGTCCAGTTCACGCCACTTTCCGGCTCGGAAAATGTCTCCACGGCCGGTGGGGTGACGCTGAGTGCGGCGACGGGCACGCTGGCAAATGGCGGCGGCCGGGCGGAGAGCATCAAGGCGGATGGAGCGATGGGCAGCCTTCTCTCCTCGATGATTTTCAACGACGATGCGGGTGACAATTCGGAGCAGTACGTCGTGCTGGATCCCGCGACGCTCGCAGCGGGCAAGACATACGATCTTCGCGTGTACATCGGCAATGCGACGGGCGAAAACCGTCAGGTGGCCCTTTCCTTTGCCGGTGACGGGAAGCCGGCGGTGATGACCGATTTTTTCAATGAAGACGATGCGACGACCTCCGGTGGCGGATTCGCCGATCCGAATCAGGTCTATTACATCAATTACCGTTTCACATGGGACGGCGTCAGCACCCCGGGCTTCACGGCCACGCAGCGGTTCGGAAGCAAGCCATTCTCCCTTTTTGCGCTGACGAATCAGGAAGTCGGCAACGATGTGGACGCGCGGCCAGCCGGTGCCTTAGTCGTGCAACCCACGCCGATCGCGGAGGCTCCAGCCCGCAGGACCACGACGCGGACCCGAGTGGATTACGACGATGATATCGGTGTTTCGAGCGAGGTCTTTTACAGCTCGGACACCCTGCGGCGCCACGGACGCTGGGTGACGGTCGGCAGGTATGGGCGTTGCTGGCAGCCTGCGGACGTGGATCGCGACTGGCAGCCCTACACGCGTGGCCGCTGGGTGCATTCCGCGGACGATGGATGGGTGTGGGATTCCGACGAAGATTTCGGGTGGGCCACCTATCACTACGGACGCTGGTTCCGCGAGGAAGACTCGGGCTGGTATTGGGTGCCAGGCAGGGTCTGGGCACCGGCATGGGTCTCCTGGCGCCATGGGCATTCATATGTCGGTTGGGCGCCGCTGCCTCCGGTGGCACTCGCCATCGCCGGTGTGGGGATCGGCTCATGGGCGGACAGTCGCTGGGGCATCGGGCCCCAGGCTTACAGTTTTGTGAATGCCCGGGATTTTGGCGCTCCCTCGCTCTCGAATGTGATCATCTCGCGGCAGCAGAATGTGAACATCATCACGAATACGAACAACGTCACGAACATCGTGAACAGCAACAACACGATTTACAACGGCGGGCCGAGTTTCCCGGCGATGAACAACGCGCTCGTGAGATCGGGCGGCCAGCCCATCCCGACTGTGCGGGTGAACCGTCACACGAATGCGCAGCCAGTGACGCCGGACGGGAAATTCTCCCAGCTTTCCGCGGGCGTCCTTGCGCTGACCGCACCGGCAGTCCTTCCCAGCAAAAAGGGCGGCAAACTGCCACCGATGGCCGCAACGATCGCGACGCCAAAATTTGACAAAGGCTGGAAGGGCATACCTGACCCGACGAAAGCCGCCGCATTGCAGGCAAAGATCGCGAGCGAGACGCCTGGGGCAGCGGCAAAAGTCGCACCGGCGAGATTGCCCGGCACGATCCCCTCCGCAATCGCCGGAGCCCCATCGGGAGGCAAGAATGGGCTGAAGCCTTTCCGCCAAGGAAAAGGCGGCGACACCGCGGTGATCAAACCAGGTGCCCCGATCCAGCCCGCGCAGCCCGGACAGCCGGTGAACCCGATCGCCAGCGGCAACAAGAAGCGGGGCGATCAGCCATCAGCCGTGAACATTCCCGGAACGAAACCCGGACAGCCGATCAGCCCAGCCGGAATCGTCCCGTCACAGCCAGGGCAGCCTGTCGTAACGACCCCAACGCTGCCCGGACAATCGGTGAACCCGATCACCGGCGGCAAAAAGAAGCGGGGCGATCAGCCATCAGCCGTGAACATTCCCGGAACAAAACCCGGACAGCCGATCAACCCCGCCGGAATCGTCCCGTCGCAGCCAGGGCAGCCTGTCGTAACGACCCCAACGCTGCCCGGACAACCGGTGAACCCAATCGTCGGCGGCAAGAAAAAGCGGGGCGATCTCCCATCAGCCGTGAACATTCCCGGAACAAGACCCGGACAGCCGATCAGCCCCGCCGCGGTGGTCCCGCAACCGGGGCAGCCGGCGAAAACGGTGGACGTGCCTGCGAACAAACCCGGAAAACCGGGTAAGCCGACGAGTGTCACCCCTCCCGTCTCGATTCCGTCTGCTGTGCAACGGCCCACTACGACCGTTCCGGCACCCGAGCCCGCCCGATCGAAGAACCGCACGCCGAAGCCGTCGGCCCCGGTTCCCGCCCCAGTCATCAAGCCCTCGCAGCCATCGGCCCCGACACAGCCTCCCGCACCGGTGAGGACACCCGCGCCGGAGCCCGTCCGCATCCGCAAGCACACACCCGAGCCTGCCGCGCCGGTCCGAGTTCCACGCAACATGCCCACCGCGCCAGCAGTGCCGGAGGCACCGCGCATCAAACGACAACCGCAACCCGCCGCACCCGTACCGGTGCCCGCACCCCGCCCCGCAACGGTCGTGCAACCGCGCGCCATCCCGCAGCCCGTGGCGCCCCCGAGAGCCGCACCTCAGCCCGTCGTGCAACCGCGCGCCATCCCTCAACCCGTGGCACCGCCGAGAGCCGCACCTCAGCCTGTCGTGCAACCGCGCGCCATCCCTCAGCCCGTCGCACCACCCAGAGCCGCACCTCAGCCCGTCGCACCACCCAGAGCCGCACCTCAACCCGTGGCACCACCGAGGGTCGCGCCGCCGGTGAATATTCCCGCTCGGCCGGCAGCACCAGCTCCGGCTCCGGGAAAAGGTGGAAGGCCGACACCCACCCCGGCTCCTGTGATCAACGGCTAATGGGCGGCTGACACGCAGCGCCACTCCACCCGCTGCCTGGCTGTTTGTGGAAGGCAGACTTTTTTCAAAGCCTCTCAGTCCTCTCGCCTGCCGTGGCGAGGACGATCCTGTCCGCGACAGTCCGGCCCGTTCACTGCCTCGCAGGAAGGATCGCCCGCACCACTCCCGGCTGTCCTTTTCCGCGAAAGCTGCGTATCGAAAACGGCGCATGAAAAACCTGCTCCGAATGGTGCTCGCCACCGCCGCACTTGCCGCCGGTTACACATGGCTGCCGTGGCGCGATTGGATGCCGAAGGCGGCGGGCGCGCAGCTCTCGCAGGAATCCATGAAGAGCCTTGTCTTTGTGGAAGGCCAGCACGGGAAAGGCAGCGGTTTCGTCTGCGACATTCTGGGCAAGAAATTCGTGCTCACCAACCAGCATGTGATCGCGGGGAATCCGGGCGCGAAGTTCACGCTCATCGACCAGTCGCCGATCCGGACCGGGCAGGCGGCGGCGGCAGTGGGGCACGACATCATGAGCTTTGCACTGCTCTCGGATGCGAAGGCGCTGGAGATGATGACGGAGGTCGAGAAAAATGCGGCGATCGGCGACGATGTTGCGGTGCTGGGGAATTCGGACGGCGACCGCGTGATCAAGCCGCTCATGGGCAAGCTCGTCGGCATCGGACCGGACCGGGTCGAGGTCACGGCGGAGTTCGTGCATGGCAACAGCGGCAGCCCGATCGTGCATGTGAAAAGCGGCAAGGTCATCGGCGTCGCCACGTTTGCCACGATCCGCAAGCTCGATTCGATCACGGGCACACCGAAGGATCAGCCCGAGGTAAAGCGCTTCGGCTTCCGCCTCGACAGCGTGCGGCAGTGGCAGCCTGTGAACTGGCCGACTTACAATGCCGAATTCCTAACGTTGGAAAAAATCGGCTCGCGCACGAATGAGCTGATCAAGCTGCTGACGGCCCGCCAGTTCAACCCATCGGGATACAGCGACCCCGCGATCCGAGGTCCGCTGGAAAGGTTTGCAAATGCCGCGAAGGGAGGCGGGCTCATCAAAACCGACAGGCTCTCGGCGGCGAAGGATCTGACCGTCTCGCTGCGGAACGCGTGCGACGCCGACATCGCGCAGGCGCAGGCGCAGGTGAGATACGACCATTTCCGCCAGCAACTCGGCGATCAGCAGAAGCTCCGCGCGGAGTTCTACAAGGTCTTCGCCGAGGTCCGGAAGCGGCTGCCGTGAGTCAGCACCTCTGGCAACGCCGGAGGCATGGAAATCGGAGCCGGCCAACGCGGCCAGTTTTAGGAAGGCATGGGCAGCCTCGTTTTCTCTCGATCAATGCCCATTCCGCCGGATGCCGGTTGCGGGCGCGGCCTCATCTGCTACTGCGTGGGCATGACCATTCGCATTGCGCTCCTTTCCGTGCTCGCCGGGGTATCCCTGATGGCCGGCGGATGCGCGGCGGTGAAGGATTCGCACGCAGGCGAAAGCGCCGTCAGCGGCAGCGTGGGGGTGCGCGTCCAGTCGCGGGACACGTCGCGGTTCGCGCCTGAGCACGCGCCTTTCTAGGACGATGCCGAAAAGACGGAAGCCGACCTATTTCCCCTGCACCGGAAACGTGCGCGTGTGGCCACGGGCGGGGACGCTCATCGTGTAGGAATCGCCGGCAGGGCTGACGGTGCAGCGGATCCAGTGGGCCTCGCATTTTTCCCCGAGGTCCCCGTGGTTGGCGATGAAGTCCTTCGCGGTGTTGTTCTCGCTGTCGGCGCGGACGTTCTCGTGGATCTGATAGACGGCGCTGACGCTGGGCGTGGCGTGCAGCGAATCAAACGCGACCTTGCTGCTGCCCTTGCGCGGGCCGTTGTTCATGACGGCGACGGTGGGGGCGATGGTGCGGATAAGGAGGGGGTTGTTGCTCACGTCGAGCCCGTGGTGGTTCACTTGGTAGATGTCCACGGTGCCGGCGAGATTGTGCGGCGAGACGAGGTTCGCCTCCATGTTCCAGGTGAGATCGCCGCCGTCGAAAAAGCGGAACGCGCCGTATTGCAGGACGAGCACGGTGCTGTTCGCGTTGTCGCTGGTGTCCTTCGGCTTCGCGGGGACAGTGGCCATGCGCGTGGCAGCCCCGTTGCTCGCGGCGTGGCGCACCTGCTCAGGGGTGGGCGGGATGAATTTCTGGTTCGCGGCGAGGCAGCGGAGGGAAAGTGCGGGGCCGCCGCCAGCCGACTGCTTGAGCGTGATCGAATCGCCGGCGGCGATGACGGCGCGCTGCTCCACTTTCGCATCGCGATACGGCTGGCTGAGCACGGCCCAGAGCTTGTCGGTGCCGCCCGCGTCGGGGTTCGTGTCGGTGAGGCCCTTGTCGTGCAGCGTGCCGATGGGCATGAGCGCGGCGAGGTCCGCGAGCCCGCCGAAGTGGTCGATGTGGAAATGCGTGATGATGACGTGGTCAATGCGCTTCAGGCCCGCGATCTCGGTGGCGACCTTGTGGATGCGGGCGGCGTCGCGCTCGCCGGGATTGCCGGTGTCAACGAGCACGGACTCGCCCTCGGGAGTGACGATGAGCGTCGAGCCGCCGCCCTCGGAATCAATCCAGTAGATGTCGAGGGTCCCGGCTCCTTTCCCGGCGGCACGGGCGGGTGAGAAAAGAGCAAGAAGCGCGAGGACGATGGCGAGTTTTAAGAGGAGAGATTTCATTGCGTGGAGTTTTTTGCTGTCAGCGGCGAAATGCGGGGCTGGGTGAATCCGAATCGTGGGCGGCGTGAGAAAAACAGCGGACCCTCAAGCGGTTTCCCTCGTTCACCGGCGCGTGATGCGGGAGGCCGCTCCACTCAAGGAGTCTTGGTGACCATCAGACGGATGAACTTCAGTTCCGCCGAGCCCATCGGGACTTTGGCGCGCACTGATTGCACGGTTCCGTCGTCGGACAGGATCTCTTCGATGACCGTCGCCGGAGTCCATCCCCCCAGATCCGGGGATTCCTGGACCAGATATTGCAAGTCGGTGGCTCCGATGAGGCGGCGGTAGGTAATGGTCAAATATGGGCCGCCGGGCGTGCTAATGCCCGAGAAAGGCAGGCCGGAGGAATCCGGGGATTTCGGCTGCAGATGAAAGGCGTATTCGAGCACGTTCAACACCCCGTCGCGTTCCGGGTCGGCATTTGGACCGCTGACATTGGGATTCTGCAATTCGGCCTGTGTGAAGTTCTGCGTCAGCCAATTGCCGAAGCTCTGTATCGGGATCGCGACGAAATTCACGCCGGGGACATTGGCGCCGACGAATACGGCCTGTGTCGTGACCGATTGATAGCCCCTCTGGTCAAGTCCCGCCGCATCCACACCCACGCTCCAATTCGAAGGGGCGGAGCCGAAGACGGGCAGCGAATAATTCCCTCCGGGATCCGTCGTGCCGGTCACTGAAAAGCTTGAGCCGCCGAGGGTGATCGTTCCGGTGACATCCACACCGCCGATGCCGACATTGATGTTGTTTTTCACCGAACCGGTGATCGTGAAATTCGCGTGACGCACCCGGAATACCAGTCCGCTTTGATTGACGCCGTCGGTCACCGCGATCGGATAATCCTGCGGGACTATCCCAAGGCCGAAAATATTACTCAGGCCGAGTTTCCAGTTTCCGCCGAAGATCGGCAGATCAAAATTCCCGCCGCCATCCACAGTCGCGCCGGCGTTGTAGATTCCGTTCGGCGGGAGGTTTCCAAAAATGCTGATATTGCCGATCGGTGCGTCGTTCTCATCGAGCACCTGCCCGAAAAGGTGCGCTGTGACCACGTGAACACGATAATCGATCCCGTTGATGTCAACGTTGTCCTGGACGTTGAACGACACATTCGTCGGGACGTAATTCGACGGGTTGTTGTCGCTGAACTGAATGCCGAGGAACCACTCCCTGGTCGCGGTGCCGCCGCCTCCAAATACCGGGATGTCGAACGTGCCATTTCCATCGGCAACAACGACGGAGTCGCCGATGTTGCCCGTCATGTCCGCCGCGTAGATGGTCAGGTTGGGAACGATGGCGCCGGTGTTGTCGCGGATCTGCCCGCGCAGGTGGGCCGTGATCGGATAGGCGAGAAGATTTTGCAAAAGCGCGGAGCCGTTTGTGCCGACGACCGCGGTGAGCTGCTGCTGGAAAAGAAACGAGGGAGACGGATCCGGAACCACCCGCCAGCTTCCGGCACTGACGCCGAGGGTGTAGTTGCCACTCGCATCGGTGATCGCAGAGGACTTGTAAGGTGAACCGCTGCCCTCGGCGCCGACGATTGCAAATGGGAGCGGGACGCTGGCAGCGGTTTTCAGGCTGCCATAGATGAGCGAAGTGACGGGCGGCAAATCATAGTTGAAGCCCGTGACGTTGCCGGAGGCGCTGTCGATAACATTGAAATCCAAGTAACCGAGAGCAGCGAGTGAATCCTGCGGAGCGTCGAACCTCCACTGCCCCGGATTCGCATCAATGACGAAATTTCCGTTCCCGTCCGAGAAGGAAAACGAAATGAACCCGGATTGGGAAGTCGCGAACAAGCCGACTGCAGGAATGCCCGCAAGGGTGTTCACGTCGCGCATGGTGCCGGAGATCGTGCGCGTGCTGGGCACCAGAGTCAGATTCTGATTCGCGAAAGGACCAGCCGCGGGCACGGTGACAACCGGACCGGCTCCGGCGTTGAAAATGAAACCAGGTCTGGTCGCAACGGGCCTGTATGTGCCGGGCGGGAGTTTGAACGAATAGTTCCCAAGTGCATCGGCCCGGGTGACTCCGACGGTGTCGCCGTCTCCAACCGCACCCGATTGAAAAAGGACGATGGCTCCCGGCACACCCACGGAACCGGAAATGCCGCTGCCACTGTAATCTTTCTGAGTCACCGTCAGCGTTGCAGTGATCGGCGAGAAGGCAGTCCCGGTGACCGCGGAGATACGGAAAATATAGGTGGCGTCGATTTTGTCCGGGCTCGCATGATTCACGAAAAGCAAACGGGCTTGGATCTGGGTGTCTGCGGCACCGTCTTCATCGCCGGGGACATTGATATTGCGGTGTCCCGCGATGCTGGTGACCTGTCCGTCAGTGACGCGGATTTTACGGACGAGGAAATCAAGGGCGGTAATGGTGCCGCTGTTGTCCACATCAATGAACTCCTCGATCAGGACCGTCTGTCCGCTGGAAGGGAGGCCGGTGATCGTGAGATCGATCGGACCGGCGTAATCGTTCTGAATCGTACCCGGTGTGACGGTGAGCGCCGGGACGACGGGGCCAACGGCCTGCACCCGAACGGCACAAAAAATCGCGAACACGTATAGCAAAGAACGCATGGCCGGAATTTGTCTCCGCAGAAGTGCTGCAAACTTATTTTTCATTGGATAGCTTTTTTATAATTTTCAGAAATGCATCACGCCGACTGTGGTCAGTCAACGTGGGATTATGTCTGCGATGGCGGACACACTTGGAATCAAGCCCACGCGGATTGGACCGAGCGCATCGCAAGACGGTGCTGTGGACGCTTCGCGCTTTGCACGCTCGCCATCCACCTTCTTGCGGCGAGGGCGGCGCGAAAAAATCTCCGGCCACTCAGCGGCGGCGCGGGAGATTTTGCCAGGGCTTCACATGGATCTTCTGCGCGGGCGGCTTGTCGCTCGGCGGCTCGATCGGCGCGACCTCGGCGACGTAGATCATGTGCGCCGCCCGCTTTGCACGCTCGTGCGCCTTCGCGGGATAAGACGTGGCCTTGAAGCCGTGGCGCTGCAGGCTCGGCACAAAGCCCGGCTCGGGGCACGCGGACCAGAATGCAACTTCGCCGTCGGGCCGCAGCGATCGTGCGATGAGGCCAAAGCCGCGGCTGCCGTAGATGCGCGAGTTTTTCTTCTGCACGAAGGACGTGGGGCCGTTGTCCACGTCGAGAAGGATGGCGTCGTAGCTCGGCTTCGGGGCGTTGAGCAGCACGTCGAAGACATCCTGGACGATGACTTTCACACGCGGGTCGTCGAGCAGCTTGCCATTCACGTGACCGAGGAATTCGCGGTTCCACGCGGCGACTTCGGGGAGCAATTCCGCGACGTGGACGGTCGCATCCTGACCGACGATCTCCAGCACGCGCTGGAGGCTGTAGCCGAGGCCAAGGCCGCCGATGAGCACGCTCGCATTCGCACGCCCGCGCAGGCGGCGGCACGGCAACTCGGCGAGCATCAGCTCGGAAGTCGTCGCCGTCGTGCTCATGAGCTGGCGCCCGTTAAGCTTCAGGAAATAGTCGCCGTCGTGCTCGTGCAGGGTGAATCGCGAACCGTCAGGAGTGTGGGTTTCGGCGAGTGTGCGGAATGGTTTCAAAATGGTGCGGCGAATGAGTTGCGACGGAGGAATAGTCGCACCCGAGGGAATGGCACGCGAATAAGTGCGGCGCGTAGGTCCGCCACGCCGCCGTCAGTCTGCCGCCGGCCTGCCTTTGTTCTTCTTCTTGCCCGGATTCATCGCGCCCTCGTCGAGCTTCTTCTTCAGTTCCGCCAGCACGCCGGACTCCTGCTCCTTCAGCCAAGTCTCGTAGCCCTTCGTGCGACCTCCGACGTATTTGAGCAAATCGAAGTCGTCGCCCTTTCCCAGCGCGCGCGGATCGCCGTCTTCCTTCAGCAGACGCATCATCGTGTAGCGCATCTCGTCGAGCGTGGGAGCAAAGGCGAGATCGGCGGCGAGGTTGTTCACGCACTCGGGGTCGCGCTTGAGATCGTAGAGTTCGTCCGCCGGGCGCTTGCCGAAACACAGCTCGTAGAAATGTCCGCCGAGCGACTTCACGACTTCCTTCGACGGGCCGGGATCGCAGTTGCCAAAGTCCGTCTCGGGATTTCCCACGGGCCAGCGCTCAGGGTGAAAATTATGCACGTAGAGAAAATCCTTCGTGCGCAGGCAGCGCACGGGATAGCCGAGATCGTTCGGGCGTCCGATGTCGTGGCGCTCCTTGCCCGCGAGCATCGTTTCGCGGTTTTCGATCCAGCCGGATTTTTCCGAGCGCAAAATCGCGGCGAGGCTCCGGCCGGTCATCTGCTCGTGCGGCTTGAGGCCCGCGAGTTCCATATAGGTCGGCGCGAAGTCGCGCACGTTCACGAAGTCCTCGACGACGCGGCCCGGCTTGATCCCCTTCCCCCAACGCATCGCGAGCGGAAGATGAAATGCATCCTCGTGGATCTGCCCCTTCACAAACGGGAACGGCATCCCGTGATCCGAAGTCACGACGACGAGCGTGTCATCAAGCACGCCGGCGTCTTCGAGTGCTTTCAGCGCGCGGCCAATCTGCGTGTCCCCCCACTCCACCTCCACCGAGTAGTCGAGCAGATCGCGTCGGACGATTTCCGTGTCGGGCAAAAATTTTGGCACCACCACATCCTCGAGTTTCTTGCCGAGGCGCGCGCCGGAATTCCATTCGTACGGTCGGTGCGGCTCGTGGAAGCCCATCCAAAAACAGAACGGCTTCGACTTGTCGCGCTGCATCAGGAATTCGCCGAAGTTTCCAGGGTAGTCGTTCTTCGAGATGCCCGACGCGATGACTTCCTGCGTCTTCGTATCGAAGCTCGGCCCCGCAGGATTGCGCGTGCGTTTTGCGAGCGTCTTGAAATCGCCCGGCCCCCAGCCCTTGCCTGCGAGCCCCACAGTGTAGCCGCTTTTCTCCAGCAAGTCCGGATACGTCTCGAAGCCCGCGGGAAAATATCCGCCATGCGACACGGCCTCGTGAAGCTGCCATGTGTTGCGCCCCGTGAGGATGCTCGCGCGGCACGGGCTGCACTTCGGGTTCGACGTGAACGCATTCTTGAAAAGCACGCCTTCCCGCGCGACGCGATCGAAGTTCGGCGTCTTGATCCACGTGCAGCCGTACGCGCCTGCGTGCGTGCTGCCATTCCAGTCGTCGAAGATGATGAAGAGGATGTTTGGCCGCGGCACATCGGCGGCGGATGCCGGTCGTGCGATCGCGATGAGCGCGACGAAAAGGAGCGTGAAAAATGCGAGGGGAGTTTTTCTCATGGCGAAAAGGGAATAGCCGAATGCCGCGAAAATAGCCCGGCGAATTGCAGCGGCATTCACAGCCTGCGGCTTGACTCGCTTGCCTCCGCGAGTGCAAATGCGCGCCCCTTTACCCAACCAACAACCCACACCCACCATGCGTTTCGGCATCAATTCCTTCCTTTACGTCAGCCCCTTCGTCACCGCGAGCACCAAGCTTTTTTCGCAGTTCAAAAAGTGGGGCTTCGACACTGTCGAGATTCCCGTCGAGGCGCCGGAGCACATCGATCCTGTCGCGGTGAAAAAGGCGGCGGACAAGGCCGGCCTCGCCATCGGCAGCATCTGCGCGTGCATGGGGCCGGGGCGCGATTTCCGCGGCACCGCGGCGGAGCAGAAGACGGCGAGCACTTACGTGAAGACGCTGATCGATCAGGCCGCGATCATGGGATGCCCGAGCGTCATCGGTCCGATTTATTCCGTCGTCGGAAAGGCGGACGCGGTCGAGGAGAAGGAACAGGCTCGCGAGTTCGCGCTCGTCGTGAAGAATCTCAAGCCGCTCGCGAAGTATGCGGAAAAAAAGGGCGTGACGCTTTGCATCGAGCCGCTGAACCGCTTCGAGACCGACTTTCTCAACACGACGGACAAGGGCCTCAAGCTCATCAAGGCCGTCGGCAGCAAGGCGGTGAAGCTGCACCTCGACACGTTCCACATGAACATCGAGGAGAAGAACCAGGCCGCCGCGATCATCAAGGCCGGCAAAAACCTCGCGCACTTCCACGCGTGCGGCAGTGACCGCGGCACACCGGGCGGCGATCACATTGACTGGAAGCCGATCGTCGCAGCGCTGAAAAAAATCGGCTACAAGGGCGACGTCGTGATCGAGAGTTTCACGACGGACGTGAAAGTGATCGCCCGCGCTGCTGCGATCTGGCGGAAGATCGAGCCGAATCGCAACGACATCGCGGTGAAGGGGCTGAAGAACCTGAAGGCGTTCTTCGGCAAGAAGTAGGCCGACACCCGCGACCGCATCGGGCGGTGGCACTGCACCTCAATCCCCACCTTGCTCGCCCCAGCACTCCATGGCTGCGCGCGGGAAATCAGCATTCCGGACCCCGCCGCTGCCTCACGTGCGGGCGGGCACTTTTGACATCATGTAGATGGTCCATGCGATCACGATGATGGCGATCACCACACAGACGACGGGGAGCACAACTCCCACCCAGCCTCGCGGTGTCTTCGTCTGACACTCGGGGCAGGCGTCGGCGTAGTCGGAAAAAAGCCGCTTACACTTCCTGCAACGGATGACCCTCGACTCAATGAACATTCCCCGTTCCTAGCATCGGAATCCCCGGCTGTCACGCGGAGTGCTAAACGTAGCGGAATTTTCATCAAAAGCACGGCCTGCGAGCGGGAACGGCAATGACGCCGGGGCACGAATCGGGTATCTGGGAAGAATGCTGTTCGGCAAAATCATCGAAATCCGCGACGAGACGCCGCACTCAGCACCGCTGAACATGGCGCTGGACGAGGCGCTGCTCGGCGACGCCCGCTCACCGCTGCTGCGCATTTACCGATGGGAGCGTCCGGCGGTGTCATTCGGGTATTTCGGCAGATTCGCACCGCTCGCAGCAGCGTGGCGGGAACGGGAAATCGTTCGCCGGATGACCGGTGGAGGCATCGTTCCGCACGGGCAGGATCTCACGTATTCGCTCATCGTGCCCGAGGGACACCCATTCGCCGCGCGCAGTCCGCGCGACGTGTACCGCGCCGTTCATGAGGCGATCGGCGCCTTGCTCGCAAGCAATGGCGAGGCAGCGGCGCTCGCAGTGCCGCCGGATCGCGCGGGAACCGGGGTGTGCTTCGAGAGCCCGGCTGAATTCGATCTTCTGGCGCGCGGCAAAAAAATCGCCGGGGCCGCGTTGCGCCGGACAAAGCGCGGCCTGCTTCTGCAAGGGAGCATCCAGGAACTCCCCGGACTTGAATCGCTGCGCCCGCGTCTCGCATCGGCATTCGCGACCGGGACGCTGCCGGGCAATTACACCCCGCAGCAGTTTGCCGCCGCGGAATCACTGGCCGCCGAAAAATACGCGACGCCTGCATGGACGATGCGCGTGTAATCGCGCGGCGGCCACCCGCACTTCCGGCTTCCGTCCTCCCGCGCGATGCGTCATTCATCCCGCATGAACCGACGCGCCGCCCTCACCACCCTCGCCACCGCAGCCACCGCCGGACTCACCTCCACGCTGGCTGCGGAAGAATCCTTTCGCATCAGCAACGGCCACATCAAACAGTCCGTCGTGCCTTGGTGCTTCAACCCGATGCCCGTCGAGGAACTCGCAAAGCACGCCGCGGCGATGGGCCTGAAATCCGTCGAACTGTGCGACCCGAAGCACTGGCCGCTGCTCAAGGAACTCGGCATGACGTGCGCGATCGCGGGCAGCCACGGTTTTGCAAAGGGCTTCGCGCACCGTGAGGAATGGGACGAGTGCCATGCGAAACTCCGCGAGCGCATCGGGCAATGCGCAGATGCCGGAGTGGAGCGTGTGATCACTTTCAGCGGATTCCGCCGCGGCCTCAGCGATGACGAAGGAATCAGGAACATGGTCGAGGGCCTCAAGGTCATCGTCCCCCTCGCCGAGGAGAAAAAGGTAACGCTCTGCATCGAGATGCTGAACTCCCGCGTGGACATTCAGATGAAAGGCCACCCGGACTATTTCTGCGACTCCATCGAGCGGACGATCGAGATCATCCGCCAGATCGGCTCACCGCGCGTGAAGCTCCTCTTCGACATCTACCACGTGCAGATCATGCACGGCGACGTGATCAGCCGCCTCCGCCAGCACAAGGAGTTCATCGCGCACGTCCACACCGCAGGCAATCCGGGCCGCAACGAGATTGATGACACGCAGGAGATCAACTACCCGCCGATCATGAAGGCGCTGCTGGAGATCGGCTACACCGGCTATGTCGGGCAGGAATTCATCCCCACTCGCGACAAGGTCGCCTCGCTCGCGCAGGGCGTGAAAATCTGCGACGTGTGAGTCACCTCGCGATCCGCGTGCGATCGAAGGCAGGACTGTGCTGCGGCTACGGCATGCGGCCTTCCTCGGTGTCCATGACATCGAAGAAGGTCA
>JBDSAR010000386.1:0-3640 GCA_039922035.1 Chthoniobacteraceae bacterium | reverse complement strand
CGAGCACCAGCCTGCGGATCAACTCGGGTTTGTCGTAAATGTCCGAAGTCTCCTCCCAGCCTCCGGCACCCAGTTCCGGGATGTAGGATGGATCTTTCGTTTCGGCGAACCGGCGGGCGGAGTCCTGCTTCGACCATTCATACCATTCCCCGTTTTCCCGCGCGAGAAACGGCCACGTCCGCCACAGAAAATGAATCCCGACTCCGGCCATGGTCAAGCCGCACCAAAGCAACCCGATCAACCGGATGCCGCGATGCCCCTGCAACTCACGGAACAGGATGAGCAGAGCCGCAAAATTCAGGAGGCCGACAAAGATGACGATGTCATTGTAGCGCCCGGAAGGCATTCCGAAATTCCCATTTTCCCCTCGGAAAACCCCGATGGCCGCACACTGCAGCACCACGAATCCAGAGAGCAGCAGCAGCGCCTCGATCCCGCGGCTGCGAAAAGCGGGCACCCTCAGATATCGGAACCCGAGCAATGCGATCGGCAGAGAGGCAAGAAGCGCGGCCGGCGGGAAAAAAGTGTTCGGCCACGCCAGGCCGCTGAAGAGTGCCTTGACGGCCTGAATGAGTGGAGGGCTGCCACCGGCGACCCGCGGCATGCTGATCATGGCCCATGCAAAAAGCGCCAGACTGAACCCGGCAACAATCGCGTCGGGCACCGCAATCCTGCGCGCGAAGATCGCCCGGATCCCGAGAATCGCCGCCACCGAAAAGCCGAGAAGACAGCCCGAGCCCGTGCTGAATGTCGTGAGAAAAACGAACCCGCACGCGGCGAATGCGCGCCAGTATCCCATCCTTTGCACACCGATCACGTGTGCGGTGAGCGATGCGAAGAGCATTAGATTCGTCGTGTAATCGCAGAACGGCTGAGTCGCCCGGAAGCCCGCGAACGGGACCGTAAAAATGGCGAGCGTCCCCAGCGCGCTCGCCAGAACACCGCGCCCGGCCGTCACCTTGCGCAGCAGCAGAAACGTCGAAACCGCGAGCAGCGAGTACGCAAAACTGTGAATGACGGACAGCAGCCTCGGTTCCCACAGCCCGTTTACCCACGTCGAAACCGCACGGAGCAGATACGTCGTCAGGAGGAGCTGCTGGCCGTTGTATCTCTCGAAGAAACCCCTCCAGTCGTGGTTCCTGAAGGCTGTCTCGACCGTCTCCCGGAAATTCCACTCGTCAGCAATCAGCATCGAAGTGCCAAAGCGTGCGATGAGTGCCATCCGCATTCCGAAAACGATCGCAAATATCGCGACGGCCAGCAGGCAGATCCTCGCACCGCGAAACTGCGGCGATTGCTCAGGGCACGGCAGGCTTCCCTGTGATTCCAAGCTGACGGCTGCGGCGTTTCCTTCGGGTGTCATCTCTGCGCGAGTAGGGCACAGGCGAGGCACCGGCAATTCATTTTGGTCCGGTGAAAACTTCCTCGCGAGATGTTATCTCAGCGGGTACTGCACCGCGCCTCGCGGCCGTAGATTGCGGACACAATCCGCAGAACCGCCTGCGCGTCGGCAAGCCCAGGAACGCAGGCACGCCGTTCCCCGATATCCCGCAGGAATTCCCACGTCTCCTCCGCCCAGGATTGATCGCCACGCGGATATTCCCAGAGCGTCGTTTCCGGAGGCCCCATCTCGGGCAGCATTTTGTAAAAGTGCAGCCGCTCCACGCCGTAGCTGCCGCCGAGACCTTCGATGTGCAGCTTCGCGTCGCGCCCGTAGATCTCGAAGGAGAAAAGGTTTTTCCACTCCGTGCAACTCGCGTGCAACCACGCCGTCTGCCCGGTCGCGGTACGGAGGCTCAGGAACGCATTGTCATCCACCGGCATGTCCCAAAAGAAGGTCGCCGTGTGTCCCTCGACCGTCGCGAAGTCCCCGAGGAACCAGCGCGCGAGATCGATCAGATGCACGCCCTGATCGATCAGTTCGCCACCGCCAGAGAGCTCGGGATTCGCACGCCACTCGCGGTCGTAGCCGATGCGGCCACCGTGGCCGTAGCGGCCGCGGATGAACATCAGTTCGCCGAGCGCGCCGCTGTCGAAAATCTCGCGCGCCTTTTGGAACGCCGGATGAAAGCGGTGGTTGTAGCCGATGCGCACGCAGAGCTTGCGCGAGATGGCCTCGGCCACGAGCGGCTCCATCTGCTGCGCGGTGAGCGCGCCGGGTTTTTCCACAAGCACATGCTTTCCGGCGCGCAGCGCGGCAAGTGAGATTTCGGCGAGCGTGCCGTTCAGCGTGGATACGATCACGGCGTTCACCGCGGGATCGGAGACCGCGTCGTGAAAATCCTGCGTCGCGCGTCCGCACTTTGCCGCGTGAACGAGCGACTCTGCTCGCGCGATGTCGAGGTCGCACGCGACAGCAAGCGAATCGGCGGGCAGCCCCGCGAGGCGCTTCCGTCCGATGAGACCGCAGCCGATGATCGCAAATTTCACCGCACTCATGAGTCCCAATTCCTGCCGCGTTCCGCAGGCGTGATCCGCCGCAGCGTGTAGATGTCCGAATCCATTAGCTCCGACTTGCGCGACGGGAGATCCTGCCACGCGTCCCACTGCGCGCTGATGAGCCTGCCGGAAATCCCGTCGCTCGCAGGCGAAAGCAGGAACTCCACAAGGCCGCGCACCCGCTCGAGTTTCGCGCAGTTGTCGCGCGGAAGTTTTGTTGCGCTGGAAAATTCATCCCCACCGGCGAGCGCCTCGCCGGTTGCGAGCACCTGCTCCGTCATTCGCGTGAAGATTGCGCCGGGCGCGATCGCATTGATGTCCCGCCGCTCTCCGCGCCATTCGCTGGCGAGCGTCTCGACGAGGCGCACGACGCCCGTCTTCGCGACACCGTACGCAGCGAAATTCGCACGCGCAGCCGTCGCCCCGCCGCCGGAAAAGCAGATCACCTTCGCGTGCGCCGCCGATTTTTTCAGCAACGCGTGCAGCGCGCGGACCGGGAAAAACGTGCCATCGAGATTCACGGCGAGATTTTTCCGCCACGCGATCGGATCGATCTCCATCGCGGGACCGATGGGCTCCTGGATTCCCGCGCAGCAGATGAGCGCATCCACGGCATTCCATTTCGCGGCGATTTTTTCCACGCACGACTGCACGGCACCCCAGTCCGAGACATCGCAGTGGAAACCAAAGCCCTCCTGCTGCGAGCGCGCGAGACCGCAGACTTCGTGACCTGCACGCGCGAGCGCCTGCGCGAGGAACTGGCCGATGCCGCTGCTGCTGCCGGTGAGGACGATTTTCATCGGCGCGTGAGCACCCATTGGTTTTGCTGCAGCCATTGCAGCGTCCGCACGATGCCCTGCTCGATGGTGAGCTTCGGCTGCCAGCCGGTCGCGCGGATTTTGGCGGTGTCGAGGAAGATGAACGGGTTGTCGCCGATCCAGCCGCGCTCGCCGCCGGTGAAATCGAGCCGCGGCTTCAGCCCGAGATGCGCGGAAATCCAGCCGATCGAATCCGTGACCTGGCAGTACTCCGCCGTGCCGAGATTGTAGATCTGCACGCGGTGCCTCGCCTTTTCCGCCGTGCGCCGTGTGGCGACGTGGAGGATCGCATCCACGCAGTCCTGCACGTAAAGATACGATTTCCGCTGCTTGCCGTCACCGAGCACGCGCAGGTGATCCGGGTGATCGAGGAGCTGCTTGTA
>JBDSAR010000385.1:0-6970 GCA_039922035.1 Chthoniobacteraceae bacterium | reverse complement strand
TTTTCATTCAGCTTGCCGCCGGGCGTGACGCCTTGCCAACTGACGACAAACGGGACGAGTCCGCCGCCTTCCTCCATTCCGCCCTTTTGTCCGATCAGGCGACGTCCACCGATGGTCGCGCGATCCGCGTTCGCCTTGGCCGTGCCATTGTCGCCCATGAAAAAGATGACCGTGTTCTCGCGGAGTTTGAGACGATCCAATTCGGCAAGGAGTTTGCCGACGAGCTTGTCCATGTAAGTGATGTTGTCGGCGTACAGTTGTGCAAAACGCGCGGTGGCATCAGTGCCGGGGGCGGGCGGCGCGCTGTCGGGCGTGGGCAGGATTTGGGAATGCACGTGCGACATCGAGTAATAGAGAAAGAACGGCTTGCCCTTGTTCTCATCGAGGAATGCCACGGCGTCCTTGTGCATCAAATCGGGCATGTATTCGGTGTCCGACATCATCAGCTTTTTCGCATCAATGTTGTAGGGGCCGGGGTTGGCGCGCACCCCATCGTCGCCAGCTTTGTCGCCGGCGAGTTCATATCTTTTCACCCAAGTGGCGGCGGCGGCCTTGTTCCAATAGACGCCGCTGGCCCTGAAGCTCAGCATGTGGTCGAAGCCCCATTCCGCAGCGTCACCCGATGGCAGGAGCTGACCCCATTTTCCAATCATCGCAGTGGCGTAGCCGGCCTTCTTCAGGACCGCGGGGATCATGACTTCGGCCTTCTCGCCGGTGAGGATGACGGAAGCGCAGGCGTCCTGCGTGACTGCTCCCGAGCGGAAGCCATAACGACCGGTAAGGATGAGCGCGCGCGAAGGACCGCAGAGGGGCGCGGTGTAAAAGTGGCTGAAGCGAACGCCGGTCCTGGCGATCGAGTCAATGTTCGGCGTCCTGTAGTGATCGGCTCCGTTCGCGCCGATCTCGGCGAACCCGAGATCGTCGGCGAGGATGAATATGATATTCGGCTTTGCAGAGACGGCGGCGTAGATCGGGGTGAACTGCGCGAGCAGCAGGGTGGCAAAGATGGGGGTGAAGAAACGTTTCATGGCGACATGGATGATTTGGCACGCCTGTCGCGAAATTGGACATATATTCGCAAAAAATGTTTTGGACTTCAGTTGGTTTTGCGTCGCTAGCGCTGGTGGGCGTTATCCCGTTTTTGCTTTCCCTCTCCGCTTCGGCTTTTTTTCGGTTGCGAAAGGGTCATCTCGCTGGCCGACCTTCGCGCGCCTTCTCCACGAGATCGCTGAGTTGCTTCACCACGTCGGCGTGCGCTGCGGCCACCCTCGCACTGTGGAGGCACTCCTGCGGCGCGACCACCCTGCAAACCCGTCGCTTGCCGCTCCAGAGTTGGTGCAAAAAACGCCGCCGTCGTGGTGACAAACTCAGCCAGCGGCGCGGTGCATCAGCACTCCACTTTCGAACTCCGAAAAAGCGCGGGCAACACAAGCTGGCAAACTCAATTCCTAATCCAATGATGAATCAAATGAAGGTACTCCCACCAAGGCGGCCCGTTCACGCTCACTATTTCCATCGGTCCGCCGCATTCGCTGATGATCACGCCAGAGCCTTACTACAGCATGTATCCGCCGCAGGGCATCTGCCCGGAGTCATCCCGCCGAACACCGTGTTCAAAACGCCCGCGTCGCACATCGATCTCTTCCCCACCATCCTCGACTGCTTCGGCCGCGTCGGAAACGAATCCAACGGCCGGAGCCTGCGCCCGCTCATCGAAGGTCGCGAGACGGGGAAGGACCGGGTCGCCGTCTCGGAATGGGCCGGCACCGCCGTGCCCGGCTTCATGGTGTGCGATGGACGCTGGAAGCTCATGTTCGGATCAAAGCGTGGCGCAGTTTCCTCGGTGCGCTTTACGACCTGCAGACCGATCCGCGAGAACTCAACAATCTCATCGGCAACAATCCCGACCGCGAAAAACAACGCGCCGAAGCCGAGCGCATGAAGTTCCTGCTCCTCGCATGGCTGGAACGCACAAAGTCGGAATAGCTCGATGCCGTAAAAAAGCGACCGGGTATCGCCGAATAAGTCCGAGCTTATGTGATGAAACTCGCGCTCAAACCCTTCCTCCCCACCCGGGCTTTCGCCGCAACTTGTGCCGCCAATGACATCCGCGTCCTCGTGTGGGACGAGCAGCGACCGCAGCAGAAGGAGCGTATGATGAGCAATTCCTCGGCGAGACCGTCGCGGAGCATTTGAAAAAGCAGCCGGCCTGATCGTGAACACGGGGCGCGCAGATGGCGCACCGTCGCACGTCACCACCCTGCTGCCGCCGCCCGCCATCGCTGCGGGCCTGCCGGAGAAATGGGACATCCCGCAGAGCGAGACGGTTGACGAGCCGTTCCACATGCCCGCGCCCGATGCCGTCGTCTTCGAGGAGAAGTGGGACAAAGGCGGGCACTTCCGCAGCGGCTGCGTGTGGACGGTTGGCAAAGGCCGCGTGTTCTACCTCCGTCCCGGCCACGAGACCTATCCCGTCTTCAAACAACCCGGGCCCTTGCGCGTCGTGGAGAACGCCGTGCGCTGGCTTTCGGTCAAATGAAGTCAGCCTCGCGTCGTTTCAAAAATGCACCCTCGCCAAATCCGAGCTTATGATTAGCGCGATAAAGTCATCGCAGCACGGCAGGGGGCGTTCATTGATGCGGCGGCGAGTTCCACTTCTTTTGAGCCAAGCATCTCAGATGGGCTCGACATCATTACGTAGAACAGATCCGTCACCATCAACTTGAGCTAAAGTCGCAAAACCGCAGTCCATTCATTGTTACGATCCAGTGCTGCTTTATCACATAAACAATAACTGAAATCACGCTGGATTTATGCCGCAGCTAAGCAAAGCATTTGAAATAAACGCAACACAGATTCATTAAGCGTATCGCCAAGGATGAAACACCTGATTCTCATCGCTTACTTCTTCAGTATCGCCCGACTTGAGGCGCAGCAATCGCTCGCCAAGCCCGAGCAACGCCTGCCTGCGCCGTGGCCGCCGCCGGCGGGGGAATTGCGCGTCGTCATTGATGCAGATGCGGCAAACGAAGTGGACGACCAGTGGGCCATCGCACTGGCGCTGGGCTTTCCTGAGCGGTTGAAAATCGCGGGCTTTGTCGCCGCGCATTACGGGCAGCGTGGCGGTGTGAAAGGCATCGCGAAGTCACGCGAGAGTCTCGAAGCCACGCTCGCTGCGGCGGGTATGGCGGGGAAGTTCACGTTGAAAAATGGCAGCGATCCCATCACCTATCGGGATCGCGCGCCGGAGTCCGAGGGCGTTGATTTCATCATCGCGCAGGCGCGCAGCGCCACGCCCGAGAAGCCACTCTGGCTCCTGTTGCTCGGTCCGGCGACGGATGGCGCGGCAGCATTGCTGAAGGCTCCCGACATTGCGGACCGCGTGGTCATTTTCTGGCACGGGCGCTCGGACTGGCCGGCGAAATGCGCGAACTTCAACGCGACCAATGATCCGATCGCCACGCAGCTTCTCTTCGAGTTGCCGTGCCGCTTTGTGCTCTTCGACACGGGCACCCATCTCACGATGCCGATGGCGGAGACCGAGCGCCGCATCGCCAGCACCGGCGCGCTTGGCCGCTTCCTCCACGACATCCGCAAACGTTCCGCCTACGCGAGCCGTGATGACAAAGGCATTTTCGATCTCGGCGACATCGCGGCGCTCATTGATGCTCGCACCTGCCAGTGGAAAACGGCGCAGGCACCGACGGTCCGCTTCGACTACGCCTACGATTTCAAACAAACCAACGGTCCGCTCCTGCGCATTACCGGCATCGACCGCGACGCGAGCTTTGCGCTGCTCGATCAGGCGCTCGCGCGAATCAACCGACCCTCTGCCCTCACCCGCCCATGAAACTACTTCTGACATTCGGAATATTCGCCGCGCTGATTTTTTCTACGCATGCCGCCGAACCGCTGCGCCTCACGCGCGCCGAATACGCCGACCGCGCGCACGCCGCGTGGATCGCACAGATGGCGGCGGTGTTTCTCGGGTTTCCCTTCGAGCACCAGACGGCGTCGGTCGAGTGGGTGTCGAAGTATCCGAAGCCCTATGACCACGCCATCGTGGACGACGACTGGTATTACGAAATGAGCGCGCTGCGGGCTTTTGAAAGGCACGGCCCGGCGATGGCCGTGCAGCAGCTCGGCGAACAGTGGCGCGTGGATGTGTGCGGGACGTGGGGATCGAGCAAGGAGGCGCGTCTGCTCATGGCGCGCGGCATCCAGCCGCCGGACACGGGGCACCCTCGCTATAACCGCTCGTGGTAGACGATTGGGCCGCAGTTCAGCGCGGAGAGCTAAGGCTTGATCGCGCCGGGAAATCCCCATCTCGCGGGCCGGCTCGCGCGCGAGTTCGGCCAGATCAATGGCTGCGCGGAGGCGGTGGATGGCGCGGTGTTTGTTGCGGGCGCAGTGAGCCTGGCGTTCGCCCAGAACGATCCGAAAAGCGTCGTGCGAGAGGCCGCGGCGCTCATTCACCCGGAGTCACCGTATCGGCGCTGCCTTGATGAAATCATCGCGTTCGCCGATGCGGGGAAGAGCTTCGAGGAAATCTCATGCACCGTCATTGAGCGTTGGTGCGTGGAAAATCCTGGCACGAACAACGCGGTGGCGAATGGCGGCATCATCGCGCTTTGCGTCTGGTTCGGCGAAGGCGATTTCTTGAAAACGGTGAACCTCGCGCTGCGCGCCGCCGATTACACCGATGCCGATTGCACCGCCGCCGGGGCCGCCGCTGTGGTCGGCGCGCTGGGCGGACTAAAGGCGATTCCGCAGGACCTGCGCGAGGCGCTGCACGACCGCATCTTCGGAGACAAGATGGGCGACCTGCCGCTGCCGCTGGTGGATGAGAGCATCTCCGCGCACGGCCAGCGCACGGCCGCTTTCGGCGAGAAAATGCTGCTCGCCCACGGAGCGCACCTCGATGGCGACACGCTCGTCGTCCCGCGCGAAACGCCGCAGCCGTTGCCGCTCGAACGTTTCACCCTCGCCGACCTCACCCGCTACTGGCGGCCCGAGTGGACGCTGGAGCGCGCGGGATTCGGCGCGACCGTCGGCGGGCGCGGCGGCTATCCCGGCGGTTATCCCGGCGGCACTTGGCTCGCCGATGGCGTGCTCACCACATGACCGCGCGAGATGATGCGCGGCGTGGTGCTTTCCCAAAAACTCACCTCCCTGTGGGCACGCCGCACGTCGTCGTCGAGCTGGCCGCCGAGGCCGGACGCGCGTGGGAATTCAGCCTCTGCGTGAATAACGCCGAGCTGGAAAAGCGGCTCATCGTCAGCGGCGAAAAGCGCGAGTGGCAGACCATTGAGTTCGACCTGAGCGCATTTGCCGGACAGAAAGTGGTGTTTCGACTTTACCAAAATTTTCTGAATAACTCCCGTCCCCGCCCGCCCAGCGCCGCGCATTGGAAGAGCATCATTGTAAAATATAACTTCTCCAAATGCCGGCGAAATCAACCCCGTGATGAACACCCCGCTCAACCGCCGGACTCCGATGAATCCTTCACTTACCAAACTGCGTCGCGGCCTTTTGCTCGGGGCTTGCGCCCTGCCGCTCGCGCTCGCTGCGGAGACGCTGCCTGTGTTGAAGAGTGGAAAGGTGCCCGCGAATCTCGATGAACTCTGGGCCGGCTTCGATCCTCGCATGGAGCCGCTGGAAACCGAGGTGCTGAAGGAATGGCAGCAGGACGGAGCAGTCTGCCGCTTGGTGCGCTATCAGGTCGGCGTTTTCAAAGGCGCACCGGAGAAGGTCGATCACAGAAAAGCCTTCAACGACGCGATCGGAAAATCGCTGGAACAGGAGGAAGCAGACCGGGAACGCGACTAGGCCAATGACACCAAGACCGACATAATCTGACACAATTCAAAGCCCTCATGAAACAGATACTCCCGCTCATCGCGGCCCTAGAGCCTGTCATGCACTATGCTGAGAGCAGTGAGTTGAGCATGAGGGAGGCGAAAGCGAGCCAGTGAGAGCCGGCGGGAGTGGAGGCGAGTCTTTCGTAATCGCGTGCGAGCCTGCGAAAGCGAGCGGCCCAGCCGAAGGAGCGTTCGACCATCACCTTCGACTACATTGAATCCTACTACAACCGAACGCGGCTTCGCAGCGCACTCGGCTATCAGTCACCTGTGGACTTCGAGAATGCCCACCACTGTCTGAATAACCGGAGCAAGCTCACTCTGAGGAAATCCGGGGAGGCTGCGTGTCGGCCGAGCGGGTAGATGCCGCCTCGCTGGCGCTTGCCCCCGCTCAATCGGCGCGGTGCATGGGAAGAAGAGGGAAAGGTGTTCCCTTGATGCTCGGCAAGCTGCGCGCCGGTGCTGCGCTGAGGCGTGTGGCTATCCCCTGTCCAGCCATCTCGCGAAGACTCCGAGGACGAATTGCGTCCGGCGGTCGCGGGAAAATCATGCCGGAAATGTATTGACGCGTTTGCTTCAACTAAGCCAGCGTTCATCTGCATGTTCCGGCATCTGTTGTGACGAACTATGAAGCGGCGGCTCATTATTGTGGACAGTGATGAACTCCTGCGGGACACGCTCGCCATTTGTTTAGGTGCTGACGGCGACTACGAAATCATCGGTCAGACCGGATCGGGTCTGGAAGCGGTTGAGTTGTGCATCACCGAGCGCCCTCATCTGCTCATCCTCGATCTCATGCTGCCCCAACTTTGCGGGGTGGAAGTCTTGCGCCGCCTGCGGGCGGCTGTCCCAGAGCAAAAGGTCCTTGTTCTCACCGCAACGACGAACAGCAGTCTGATTATTGCAGCGCTGAGATCGCGCCCGAACGGGTTTGTCGGGAAGCCGACCAGTTTGAAAGCGCTCCGGGAAGCGATGAACGCGGTATGCGCCGGGTCGCGTTACTATAGCCCGATCGCATCCCAGCTCCTTGGTGAATCTTTCATGCCGGCCACGACAATCTCGGATCTTTCGCGGCGGGAGCGTGAAGTCATTCAATTGATCGCGGAAGG
>JBDSAR010000384.1:0-3596 GCA_039922035.1 Chthoniobacteraceae bacterium | reverse complement strand
GGCAGAAGGCGTTCGATCTGCTGCACTCGGATGCGAGCCGCGCGGCATTCGCGCTGGAACGCGAGACGCCCGCGCTGCGCGCCTCTTACGGAGAACACAAGTTCGGCCAGAGCGTGCTGCTCGCGCGACGGCTTGTGGAGGCGGGCACGCGGCTCGTGCAGGTGAACTGGCCGCGCGAAGGCGTGAAGGAAGCCGGCGGCAGCCCGCTGTGGGACACCCACCGGAACAATGCGGGCCGCGTGCGCGACGTGCTCGCGCCGCAGTTCGACCGCACGTATGCCACGCTGATCGAGGACCTCGCCGCGCGCGGACTGCTCGATGAAACGCTCGTGGTGGTGATGGGCGAATTCGGGCGCTCGCCGAAAATCAACGGCGCGGGCGGACGCGATCACTGGGGCTCGGTCTTCTCTGTCGTGCTCGCGGGAGCGGGCATCGGCGGTGGACAGATCATCGGTGGAAGTGATCGCATCGGGGCATATCCGCAGTCGCGTCCCGTGCGTCCGCCGGATCTGGCGGCGACCATTTTCCATCTGCTCGGTCTGAACCCCGCGGATGAATTCATCGATCCCATCGGCCGCCCGCGCCGCCTCACGGACAATGGGGTGCCGCTGCGCGAGCTGATCGGTGGCTGAGCCGCCGCTAAGAAACCGCACTGCCCCGGCTTTTCCCGTCATCCATGCCCGAGTCCTCGAACTTCTTTCCAGAGCGCGCGCGCCGCTGCCGCGGGCCGATCTCGCGCCGCAGTTTTCTCGAAGCGGGCGCGCTGAGCCTGCTCGGACTTGGGATGAGCGACGTGCTCCGCGCGGAGACGATCGCGAAGGTCGCGGGCCGCAAAGTGCGCGAGAAGTCCGTGATTTTCATCTGGCTCCCCGGAGGCATGTCGCACCTCGAAAGCTACGACATGAAGCCCGACGCGCCGTCGGAATATCGCGGCACGCTTAGCCCAATCAAAACGAACGTGCCGGGCATGGAGGTGTGCGAGCTTTTCCCGCGGCACGCGAAAATCGCGGACAAGTTCAACATCATCCGTTCGGTCTGCCACGAGTTCGCGGACCACGGCGGCGGGCACAAGCGCTTCCTCACGGGGCGCATGCCAGCATCGCCGGTTGGCTTTGTGAATGATGCGCCGGCAGTGACTTCGATCATCAGCAAGAAGCTCACGCGCGCCGACCAGCCAATGCCCGCGACCGT
Source organism: Chthoniobacteraceae bacterium (assembly GCA_039922035.1). Classification (GTDB taxonomy): domain Bacteria; phylum Verrucomicrobiota; class Verrucomicrobiia; order Chthoniobacterales; family Chthoniobacteraceae; genus SXWH01. The sequence continues at coordinate 2,405 of JBDSAR010000384.1, read as the reverse complement.
GCTGGGCACGGATGCGAGCCGCACGGGCATCGATGTCTTTTCGTTTGGCGCGGCCTACATGGGCCCGAGCACGACGCCGTTCGTGGTCGCGGGCGATCCGAGCGCGCCGGATTTCAAGATTCAAAACATCGGCCTCACGCCCGACATGCAGACGCGCCTCGACGACCGCGTGCATCTCCTCGGCGGCATGGACCGGCTGCGACGCGATGCGGATTCGAGCGGGCTGATGGGCGCGATGGATGAGTTCAGCCAGCGCGCATTTCACATGCTCACGTCGCCGAAAGTGCAGGCTGCATTTGATCTCAGCCGCGAGCCGGAGAGCGTGCGCGAGCGCTACGGTCGCAGTGCGTACGGCCAGCGCGGGCTGATGGCGCGGCGGCTCGTGGAAGCGGGCAGCCGCTTCGTGAGCATGGTGTGGGAGAATCCATTCCCGAGCGGAAAGATCCCGCAGAACTGCTCGTATAATTGGGATTCGCACGCGGTGAACTGCCATATGTTCGACGACTGCCGCTGGCGCATGCCGGTCTATGATCAGGCGCTCAGCGCACTCATCGAGGACATCCACGAGCGCGGTCTCGACAAGGACGTGATGGTGATCGCGACCGGTGAATTTGGCCGCACGCCGAAAGTGAGCACGAGCGTCGGCACGCAGACGAAAGTCACGCAACCCGGACGCGATCATTGGCCGAATGCGATGTCCATGCTCGTGACCGGCGGTGGCATGAGGACGGGCCAGATCATCGGCGCGACCAATGCGCGTGGAGAGCATCCCGTCGAGCGCCAGCTTTCGCCGAACGATCTCTGGGCCACGGTCTATCGCCACCTCGGGATTGATTACGACGACAGCTTCCCGGATTTGCAGGGCCGTCCGATGCCGATTCTCCCGTTCGGTTCGCCGATTGAGGAAATTTCGCCCGCAAGCTGATCGCGCCGCGGGCGCGTCTTGCATTTGTTGAAAATTTTGACGGGCGTCGGAAGGGCGCGCTGCTAGTTTTGGCGGACTGATGTCCTGGCTTTTTGGAATCCTGCTGCTGACCACGATCTACGTCTTTGCGCGCCGGGAATCCGGACACCGCCGCCGCGCCGCGGCGCATGCAAAGCGTGTGGAGGAACTGCTGCGCGAACACGAGGTGCTCCGCAGCCAGCGCGGACTCGCGGAGGCAAATCTGGAAATCATTTTGTCCTCGATGCAGGAGGGCGTGCTCGTGCTCGACAAGCGCCGCACGGTGCGGCTCGCGAATCCGGCCGCCAAAAAGCTTTTCAATCTCCCGGCGGAATACGCGGGCCGGACGGCGATCGAATTGCTCCGCGAACCGGCGGTGGATGACATGGTCGCCGCCGCCGTCGGAAAATCCGAGGCCCGCGAGGCGGAACTGAGCCTCTCCGCGCGCAAGCCGCCGATGGTGCTCGCGGTGCGCATCGCTCCGATGCGCGACGCGTCCGGCGAGCCTGCGGCCCTCGCAATGTTCCGCGACATCGGGCCGCTCAAGCGGCTGGAGGAGGTGCGGCGCGAATTTGTCGCGAACGTGTCGCACGAACTGCGCACGCCGCTCGCGATTTTCCAGGGCTACGTCGAGCAGTTGCTCGACATCCCGGACATGTCTCGCAAGGAACAGGCCGGGGCCTTCGAGGTGCTGGACCGCCATGCAAAGCGGCTCACCGCGCTCGTCGAGGATCTGCTCGTGCTGGCGCGAATGGAATCGCAGCCGGACGAGCTTTCCCTCGAGGAAATCCACCTGCCGGATTTTGCGGCAGGCATCGCGCGTGACTTTGCGCTCCGCGCAAAAAAGAAGGGTGTGATGCTGCGCGTGGAGGTGCCCGCGGACATCGAGTCGCTGCACGCGGACCCGCTACGCATGGAGCAGGTCTTCACGAACCTGGTGGACAACGCGCTGAAATTCACGCCCGAGGGCGGCATGGTCACGCTCGGTGCCGCGGCCTCCGGCGGCGAGACGCGGCTTTGGGTGAGCGATTCGGGGCAGGGGATTTTGTCGAGCCACCTGCCGCATATTTTCGAGCGGTTTTACCGTGTGGACAAAGGCCGCAGCCGTGATGTCGGCGGCACGGGATTGGGTCTCAGCATCGTGAAGCACATCGCCCGCGCGCACGGCGGTGATGCCGAGGCGGAGAGCACGTTTGGCAAAGGAACGACGATCCGGCTGAGGCTGCCGAACTCGCCTGCGCGCTGAAACTCAGCCCGGAATTTCCCGGAGCAACTGCGCGTTCGTCGGGAATTTCTTCACGAAGCTCAGCAGGCGCTCGATGGCTTCCAGCGGCTTGTGGCCGGAGAGTCCGCGGCGGATGACACTGATCTTGTGCAGGTCGTCGCTCGGGATGAGCAGTTCGTCGCGGCGTGTGCCGCTCTGGAAGATGTCGATCGCGGGATACACGCGCTGGTCGCTGAT
>JBDSAR010000383.1:0-9384 GCA_039922035.1 Chthoniobacteraceae bacterium | reverse complement strand
ATGGAACTCGATGAGGAGCCGCACCTCGCGCTCTGGGAGGCACTCGAAAAATGGCGCGCATCCGCAAGCAAGCGCATCGCGAACGACGAAAAACTTTGCGCCACTGCTGCAGCCGAATATGTGCGCCTCGCGGAGGCGATCTCCGCCGAGCCGGAAAAACTTTCCTCGCTCGTGAAGGATGTTGCGAAGGCGACAAAGGCCACCGATGCCGAGGTGAAACTCCTCGCCGCGCTCACGGACGACAAACTCGCGTGGCAAATTTCCGAGGCACGCCTCGACCTCATCGCCGAGTCGCTGCGCCGCCGTGCGGCGAAGGACGGGCCGAAGGAAAAGTATGTCGTCTTCTGCCCGAACGCGCGCTTCTGCGCCGACCTCGCCAAGCGGCTGCACACGCTTTTCACGAAGGACGGAGTGAAGGTCGCGAGCACCAGCACCGCCGGCAGCACCGCGGGCGAACTTTTCTCCGACTTCGCCGCCGACCGTGCCGCGCGCGTGCTCATCACCGACGCGACGGGCGAGGAAGGCTTCAACCTCCAATTTGCGAAAGCCGTGATTTTCCACGACCTCCCGTGGTCGCCGATGCGACTCGAACAGCGCCTCGGACGCCTCGACCGGATCGATCGCACGGGCGCGATTCCGTGCATCGTCTTCGTCACCGGCGAGGACGATGCGGTCGCACTCGACGAGGCGTGGCGCCGCGTGCTCGCCGAGGGCTTCGGCCTTTACACCGCGAGCATCTCCGACCTCCAGCACCTCGTGGATTCCGAGCTGCCGAAACTGCGCGAACGCGCATTTCTCGGCGGCGCGCAGGCCCTGCTCGATGCGATTCCCGCGCTCGCTGAAGCCGTGGTGAAAGAGCGCGCGAGCATCGAGGAGCAGGACGTGATTGACGGCATGCACAGCCTCGCGCCCGAGAGTCCGCTCACGCGCGACCTCTTCGCGGCGGATGCGGCGGCGGATGATTTTGGCAAGGCATTCAGCGCGTATCTCCAGCGCAACCTCGGCCTCGAGGAGCGCTGGGACGAGGACACGAATTCGTTCCGCTTTCGCATGAAGCGCGACAGCAATCCGCTCATCCCCGCCGACAAACTCGACTCGCTCGCCGCGATGTTCGCCGTGCAGTTCAGCGTGCATCGCGGTGTCGTCATCGAGGATCTCACGCTGCATTTTCTCCGCCCCGGCCACGCCGCCGTGGACGGCTGCCGCGAACTGCTCGCATGGGATGACCGCGGACGTGCGTGGGCAATGTGGCGTCACGTCCCCGGCGTGAAGAAGCCCGTGCTCATTTTCCGCGCGCTCGTGCAGGTGAGCGTGGATCTCGTCGCCGTCGAAAAGGCGCTCGCCGCAATCGAGTGGGATACGATCCGCCGCGGCTCACTGCTGCGTCTCGTGCGCGGCTGGTTTCCGGAATTCATCGCCGAGCTGTGGCTCGACGAGCACGCTGATCCCGCGAATGAAAAACTGATCGAACCGTGCAAGCAGCAGTATCACTACAAAATCGATCGCAATCTCGGGAAGGAACGCGCGCAGCAGATTCGCGAAAAATTCGGCGAAAAGGAATGGCGCAAGTCGTGCGAAGGCTCGGGCAAAAAAGCGCTCGCGAGCGTGACGAAAGGCGACGCGCTCGGCACCGCACGCACGAAAGCACAGCAAGCAGCGTCCGCACATTTCGCGCTGCTCCGCGCGCGGCTGAAGGCACGCGCGCAGGCAGGCATTGATTCCGCCGCGCAGGCGAAATCCGAAGGCAAGACGCTCGCAGATCTCGAAGAACTCGTCGCCGGCATCCTCGCAAATCCCGTCATCCGCCTCGACACGCTCGGTGCCTACGTGCTCGGCGAAAGGCCGTGGTGGCCCGAGCCGGATTGGGAGCCCGGTCTCGCGATGCGGCCGCGACGATAGCGGAGCGCCGCCCGTCCCGGCGGCCACGACGACGCCACGCGCAGCGTCACTTCATTCCCGCTCCATGCGAACAGGCAGGCCCCGAGAGAAGGATGGGCCTGCGGCTCGTGGAAGTGGCCGGCGGGACGCGCGGCGCTCCACTCGCCACCGCGCCGCCACTTCGTATCCGCGCTTGTGAAAGCGCGGGGACACTTTCCGAGATTGTCTGCGCAAATGGAATCGGTGTGATCGGGAAGGTCAGCCCGCGCTTTGACAAGCGCGGCGACAATCGCTGCCATCCTCACCGCGATGAGTTCGCCGAATCCTCAATCCGAAGAATTGTTCCGCCGACTGCTCGACGAATCCGCCGCGCGCCTCGCTGCGACGGAGGGCGCGGGCATCGCGATCCCGGATGACGATCTGCATCGCGACATCATCGTGCCGCTGCTGCCCGCGATGCTCGGCGACAAGTCGATCCGCCAGCATTGGAGCGAGCAGGCCGCGACGGGTTTCCCAGCGCGGCTCGCGCGGCATCTTGATGGCGGAGAGCCTGCGCCGCGCTGGCTGCCGGGGGATTTTGAAATCCACGTCACCGCGAGCTACAGCGCCGGTGCCGACGCACGCGCACTCGCGGACACGCTGCTCTCGGAGGATTCGCTGCGCGAGATGGCCGCCACGCTGATGAACCAGCTCCTCGACGTGCTGTGGCCTTCGCTCGCGCCCGCACCGGCCGTCGCGCCAGCAGAGCCGGAACCCGCAGTTGGGATTTCGCCCGTGGAAATCTCCGAGCCCGAAATTCCAGAGCCGATCGTTTTTTCGGATCCGGAACCTGTGGTCGTGCCAGTGATCGAAATCGCAGACGCACTTCAGCAGCCCGCAAGCGAGCCACGCCCGGAACCAGAAACACGATCCGTACAGCCGCCGCCATCGCGCGGGATCGTCCGGGCGCTGTGCAGGAAGCTCCCGGCATCAGCCGCGCAACGCGGCCTGATTGCGAACCGCGTGGACGCTGCGAGCGCAGCGATCCTTGCGCGGAGAATTTGCGTGCGTGCTGCTACTTCGCAGCCGCGGCTTCCTCGTCGAGCTTCGCTTTGACCTCGGCGTAGAGTCCGTCGTAGAGCGCGCTGTCGGACTTCAGCAATTCCTTCGCGGCGTCGCGGCCCTGCGCGAGCTGGGCGCCCTTGTAGCTCAGCCATGAGCCGCGCTTTTCGACGATCAGTTTCTCGATCGCGAGATCCAGCAGCGAGCCCGTGTTGCTGATGCCCTCGTTGTACATGATGTCGAACTCGCACTCGCAAAACGGCGGCGCGACTTTGTTCTTCACGATTTTCACCTTCGTGCGGTTGCCGGTCACCACGCCGTCCGGAGTCTTGATTGCGCCGATGCGGCGGATGTCGATGCGCACGCTGGCGTAAAATTTCAGCGCCTTGCCGCCGGGCGTCGTTTCGGGGTTGCCGAACATCACGCCGATCTTCTCGCGGATCTGGTTCGTGAAAATGCAGATCGTGCGCGCCTTCGAGATCAGCGCGGTGAGTTTGCGCATCGCGGCGCTCATCAGCCGGGCCTGCGCGCCGACGGTCGAGTCGCCGATCTCACCTTCGAGTTCCTGCTTCGTCACGAGCGCAGCGACGGAATCGAGCACGATGATGTCGAGGGCGTTCGAGCGCACGAGCGTCTCGACGATGCGGAGCGCTTCCTCGCCGCTGCTCGGCTGCGAGACGAGCAGATCATCGAGATTCACGCCGAGCTTTTTCGCATACTGCGGGTCGAGCGCGTGCTCCACGTCGATGAACGCCGCGAGCCCCCCGCGCTTTTGCGCCTGCGCGATGGCGGTGAGCGTCAGCGTTGTCTTGCCCGAGCTTTCCGGGCCGAAAATCTCCACGATGCGCCCGCGCGGCAAGCCGCCGCAGCCGAGCGCGCGATCGATCAGAATATTGCCGACCGGGATGGCCTCCACGTCCATCTGCTTCGAGTCGCCGAGCCGCATGATCGCGCCGTCGCCGTATTCCTTCACGATGGTCTGCAGTACCATGTCCAGGTTCTTGTTCCGTGCGGCGATTACCTTGTTTTCCTCTGCGGGTGCTGCGGTCGTCTTGGCCATGGCTGGGTTGGGTTTGGAGTTTTGAAAAATTGAACGCAGAGGAAGTAGAACGCGCACGGCAGCGGGGGAAGCGAAAAGGATGGCTTCCGGAACGGCACCGGAAAAAAACCCTCGCCAGAGCGAATCGCGCCGCCATTCATAGGGCCGATTTTTTCAACCATGGCAAAAGACCTTCCCACGCCGACGCCCGAATCCTCCCCCGAGGCTTCAGGCTCCACTGATTCACCGAATCCCGAGCCGGTGAATCTCGCCCACGCCGACACGCCGCCGCCCCTGATGGAGCAGCCGGCGCCTGCACCCGGCGACGCTCCTGCGCAGGACTCCGGCGATCCGAAAACCGATCTCGCCGCCCTTTCGCAAAACGGAAACACGAACCGCCTTTCGCCAGCCGACGAGGACAAGGCCACGCGGCTCATGCACACGTGCCTGCTCGAAGGTGGCGACGGCATTTCCGCCGCGCTCGCCGCGATGCCGCTCCTGCCGTGGATCCTCGGCGTGCGCGCCATCGAAAACGCGTGGAAGGATCTGCCCGCCGAAGCGCGCGCCACGGTGCTCGATGGCCTCGCAAAAATGGACACCGACAACGGCTACCGTCTGCGCCTGAGCATGGCGCGTTCGCTGGCCCGCGTGGAACTCGGCGAGGCGGTGAAAGTCGCCGCCGCCACGTGCCGCAGCATGTGGAATGCGGAGACCGGCACGCTGAAGGCCGAGCACTCGAAGCTCATCGGCAATGTCTTCATCGGCCGCGGCAAGCCGTGGGCGCTGCAGCTCCAGCTCGCGGATCTTCCGCCGGAGGACGCGAACGCCATCCTTTCCGCCATCGTCTTCTCGACGTTCAACGTCAACAACGCGCCCATCACGCAGCTCAGCGTGCTGCGCTACGCCGGCTCGCGGATCGGTTCGCTGCATGAAAATCTCATCGGCATGGTCGCCCGCGCCGTCGGGCGCTGGAACGGCAAATGGCAGTCCGCGCTGAAGAAGGAAGTTACTGATCTGCCCGAGGCGATCCTTTCCGTGCTGAAGGCCGACAGCGTGCCGGAACCCCGCCAGAGGGCATCCGAGGAACCGCGCGAAACTGCCGCCCAAGAGGCCGAGGTGCCACTTCCCGAGGAGCTTCAGGAAAAGCTCCGCCTCGCTGCGGAGAGTGAGGATCCTGCCGCCGTCGAGGCCGTGAATCAGGAAATCGCCGCATGGCGCGAAGCCGAGAAAATCGCGCGTCTTGAGGCGCTCGATGCGGAGGACGAGGATGAAGACGAGGACGATGATGATGACGAGGAAGCCGAGCCCGCCGCGGAGGAAGGCGGCGGACGCCGTCGCCGCGGAAAAAATGACCGCAACGATCGGAAGGATCGCCCCGCGTATGTCTCCCGCGATCAGGAACGCGGTGACCGCGGACAGTCGGGCTTCAATTTTTCCGCCACGCTCAAACAGCTCGAATCGTACGTCACCGGCCTGCGCAGCGATCTCACGACCGCGCAGAACCGCCTGCGCCGCGCCGAGGGCGAAGGCGCCAAGTCGCGCCGCGAGGACAAGCCCGTCCTTTCGCACGAGGAGGCAAATCTCAGCCCCGACGAACTCAAGCGCCTCGTCATCCAGCTCGAGGGCCGCGTCGAGGAACTGAAGGCGCGCGTTGAGGAACTCACCTCCGACAGCGAGGTCCGCGCGTTCGCGATGGCCGCCGGCACCACGGAAGCCGCGCCCGATGCCGTCACGCAGCTCCGCACGCTACTCGCGCTGAAACTGCAGGAGGACTACGCCGACTTTCTCACGCTGCAAAAGGAGTCGCCCGACGCCATCGTGCAGCAGCACTACCGCGGGCTGATCAACCACGTCTTCGAGGTCCTGCTCGGCGAGCAGATCCCGCTCAGCGTGCCGCCCGAGCCCGTCCTCGCCCCGCCGCTGCCTCCCTCTGTCCAGCACTAGCCGGATTTTTCAGTACGGCCGCGCGATGATGTTGCGGTTCGGATCCGTCGCGCCCGCCTCGCGGTAGATCGGCGCGGGCGTCTGCGAGCGCAGTTCGTAGCCCTTCAGAACAAACTCGGGATACATCCCGTTGCTCGCCGGCTCGTACACCGTGTCGCCGGAATAGTGGCCTTGCAGCCTGTACTCAAAATTGTTGTCCGTCCCGAGCGTCGGGTTGCCGCGATCCGGCGCAAGCTTCTGGTTTTCGTTCAGCATCACCAGCTTTGCCTCGCGCCAAGGATGTCCGGACGCGCGCACGAAGCCCCAGAATTTGTACTCCGTCTTGAAGTAGCGCCGCCCGACGAAATACGCGTCGCGCGGCTCGGCCTTGATCTCCTCCACCATCGCCGAGCGCGCCTTCGCGGTCTGAGTCGGACTCGGGCCGATGGTGGACGCACAGCCGGTGAAAAACGGAAGCAGAAGCAGCGCACACGCGAATCGGGTCAGTTTCATGGGCGAGCCCTCTACCGGAACCCCGCGCACAACGCAACCGCGGTTCGTTTTGCTACTGCCTCACGCGCGCGAGCAGTGCAGGCTGCTTGCGGAGCTGCACGGTCAGCGCCTCGATGGTGTTCAGCGTCGGCGGGCTGATGTGATGCTCCATGCCCTCGACATCGTGGTAAATCAGCTCCTCATCGAGCCCGAAAAGCCGCAGGAAATCCGTGAGAATCCGGTGCCGCCGCGTGATGCTTTTTGCCAGCGCCTCGCCCGAGGCCGTGAGCACCATGCCGCGGTAGCGCTCGTATTTCAGCAGCCCGTCCGCATCCATCCGCTGGATCATGTTCGTCACGCTCGCCTGCGAGATCTTCAGGCTCTGTGCGATGTCCACCACGCGTGCGTAGCCCTTCGTGTTGATGAGTTCCAGGATGCGCTCGAGGTAATCCTCGACTGCGGCGGAACTTCTAGGGGCGGCTTTCTGCTTTGCGGGCATGAGCCGCACCGTGCCCGTGCGCTCCCGCGGGCGTCAAGCCACCTGTTCGCGGCGGCAAATGTTGTCTGTCACGAAAAACAAAGTTAGCCATGGCTAAGATTGTTGTTGAACCCTGATGCGGGATCACTAGAGGTGGGTTGTGCCAACGCCGTCCACCGCAACCGTCGAAAATGGAAACCCCTGACAAAGACGCCGGCTGGCGCAGGATCGCGGAGCAGGTCTCGCTGCCCGAGGTCCACCGCAGCATCCTCGTGCCGAAGACGGCCTCCTTCTGGCGCAAGCTGCTCGCCTTTTCCGGCCCCGGATTTCTCGTCGCCGTCGGCTACATGGACCCCGGCAACTGGGCCACGGATCTCGCGGGCGGCGCCCAGTTTGGCTACACGCTTTTGTCCGTCGTCCTGATCTCCAATTTCATGGCGATCCTGCTCCAGCACCTGTGCATCAAGCTCGGCGTCGCCACGGGCCGTGACCTCGCGCAGGCCTGCCGCGATCATTACCCGAAGCCGATTGTCTGGATGCAGTGGATCCTCTGCGAATTCGCGATCGCCGCTTGCGATCTTGCGGAGGTGGTCGGCTCGGCGATCGGCCTGCAACTGCTCTTCGGCATCCCGCTGGTCTGGGGTTGCGTCATCACGTGCCTCGACGTGCTCGCCGTTCTTTACCTGCAAAACAAAGGGTTCCGCTACGTTGAGGCGCTGGTCATCACGCTCATCATCACCATCGGCAGTTGCTTCGTGGCCGAGCTGATTTTTTCAAAGCCGGATCTCGCCGGAGTGATGCGCGGCTTCATCCCTGGCACGCATATCGTCAGCAATCAGGCGATGCTCTACGTCAGCATCGGCATCCTCGGTGCGACGGTGATGCCGCACAATCTTTACCTCCATTCTTCCATCGTGCAGACGCGCAAATTCGAGCAGACGCCCGAGGGGAAAAAGGAGGCGATCAAATTTGCCACCATTGATTCCACGGTCGCGCTGATGTTCGCACTGTTCATCAATGGCGCGATCCTGATTCTCGCCGCTTCCGCATTTCACTGGTCGGGGCATCAGGACGTCGCAGCCATCCAGGACGCGCACAAGCTCCTCAGCCCCGTGCTCGGCGTCGGTGTCGCGAGCACGCTCTTCGCGCTGGCGCTGCTCGCGAGCGGGCAAAACTCCACCCTCACCGGCACGCTCGCCGGCCAGGTCGTGATGGAAGGCTTCCTGAATTTCCGAATCACGCCTTGGCTGCGCCGGCTGATCACGCGCGGCATCGCCATCGTGCCGGCGGTCCTTGTCATCGGTTATTTTGGCGAGGACAAGACCACGCAACTCCTCGTCGCCAGCCAGGTCGTGCTCAGCATGCAGCTCGGCTTCGCCGTCTGGCCGCTCATGCGTTTCACCGGTGAAAAGACGAAAATGGGCCAGTTTGTGAACCCGCTCTGGATCAAGATTCTCGGCTGGACCACCGCGCTGATCATCATCGTGCTGAACGTGAAATTGCTCTTCGACACCTTTATGCCGGACGCCATCCTCAAGGCCTTCTACGGCTTCCTCGGCCTGCCCATCCCCGCGCAATAGCGTCCTCCATGTATCGCAAAATCCTCGTCGCCCTCGAATCCACACCCACGGATCAGGAACTCCTCCCGGTGATCATCCGGCTCGCCGCGTTGCTGAATAGCGAACTCCTGCTTCTGCATGTGGCCGACGGCTGGGTCGCGCGAAATTTCGATCAGCTCAATCTCGCCGAGTCCGAGGAGATGAAGGAGGACCTGCGTTACCTTGAGGAAACCGCCGCCCGGCTGCGGACCGAAACCGGACTCACCATCTCGACGCGCCTCGCGCTCGGGAGCCCACCGGATCAAATCCTGAAGGTCGCCGACAGCGAGCAGTGCGACCTCATCACGCTCGCCTCACACGGCCACCGGCTTGTCGGCGACATCATCCACGGCAGCACCATTGACGCCGTCCGCCACAGGGCCCGTGTTCCCATCTTCGTCGTCCCGCCCAAAAAGTGAGCCCGCGCCGCGGTGCTCACGGAGAAGTGCGCTCGATCATCGCGGCGGCGGCCTGCTGATTCCAACCGAGTGATGCGACGAGCGCGTGCTGCGCACCCGTACGCTGCGATTCCTCCAGCGCGAGCACGACCTGCAGCAGCGCGCCCGCACCGAGGCATTCGCCCATCGCGATGTTTGGTTTCAGTGCTGAATCGGAAAATCCCGGAAAGGATTTTGCGAGAGCGCGACTGATCTCCACGCCACTCCATGTTTTGCACGCGGCACTCACCACGAGATCCGGCGGGCTCCCTTGCGTGACGTCTGCCAGCGTCTGATCCAGCATCGCCGACGCATCGGTCTTGGAAAAATGCGTGCACCCTTCGCCGAAACAGACCTTCGCGATACCGGTTTTGCGGCTGAGCAAAACCGCCGCCGCACCTTCGGCAAGAGGAGTGCCGCGGTGTGTCCACTCGACGGGCACAGCCCCTTCGCACGACGGAATCAGGCGCCACGCGCGGTGGGCTTCGAGCAGCACCC
>JBDSAR010000382.1:0-3377 GCA_039922035.1 Chthoniobacteraceae bacterium | reverse complement strand
TGAAGGTCATCTTCCTCATCCACTGGCACGCCTTCCGGCTCTGGCTGAAAAAATTGCCCTTCCACCGCAAGGCCGCGAATTCCGACCTCCAGCGCGACGTCCTCCGCCCCCACGCATCCATCGCAGGAAAGAAACCATGAACGACACCCTCACCGCTTCGACTGACATTCCCGCCAAAGCATCACCCGGCCTCTACCAGCGCCTCGTCCTCGATGCGCTCGGCAAGATGACCGCGGGATGCCTTCGCATCGAACTTCCCGGCGGCAGCGTGCGCACCATCGGCACTCCTGGCGCGGAAATCAGCGCCGTCATCCGCGTGCGCGACGCCGCATTTTTCAAACGCTGCATGCTCTTTGGCGACGTCGGCTTTGGCGAAAGCTACGTGGATGGCGACTGGGACACTGACTCCATCGAGCGCGTCATCGCGTGGGCGATCCTGAATGTCGAAAACTCCCCCGCGATGTCGGGATCAAAGTCCCGCGCATTCGCGCTGAACCTGCTCAAGTTCTACAACCGCGCGCTGCATCTCCTCCGCCCAAACAGCATCGGCACCGCGCGGCAAAACATCTCCGAGCACTACGACCTCGGGAATGATTTCTACCGTCTGTGGCTCGACCCGACGATGACCTACTCCAGCGCGCTCTTCACCGCGCCGGATCAATCGCTCGAATCCGCGCAGACCGCAAAATACGACGCACTCTGCCGCAAGCTGCGCCTCGTGCCGAGCGATCACGTGCTCGAAATCGGCAGCGGCTGGGGCGGCTTCGCGTGCCACGCCGTGCGCAACTACGGATGCCGCGTGACGACCGTCACCATCTCCACCGAGCAGTTCCATTTTGCGAAGGAGCGCTTCAAGCGCGAGGGCGTCGCCGCGCGGGTGGACATCCTGCTCGAGGATTATCGCAACATCACGGGTCAGTTCGACAAGGTCGCGTCCATCGAAATGATGGAGGCGCTCGGTGACCGCTACCTCGAAACCTACTTCGCAAAAATCCACTCGCTGCTGAAGCCCGACGGCCTCGTCGGCGTGCAATACATCACCGTCCCCGACTCGCGCCACGCGGAGCTGAAGCGCGGCGTGGACTGGATCCAGAAACACATTTTCCCCGGCTCGCTTCTGCTGAGCATCGGCCGCGTGAACCAGGCGCTGAACCGCACCGGCGATCTTTTTCTCCACCACCTCGAGGATCTCGGCCTCAGCTACGCCCGCACGCTGCGCATGTGGTTCGATACCTTCAACGTCCGCGCCGCCGAGGTGCGCGCACTCGGATTCGACGACCGCTTCATCCGCAAATGGAACTACTACCTCCAATACTGCGAGGCCGCGTTCGCGATGCGGAACATCAGCGTCGTCCAAGCCATCTACACGCGCCCGAACAACCCGCGCCTACGCGCCTCCGCATGATCTGGTTTCTCCGCATCGCATTCATCGTCGTCCTCATCTCGATGTTCGCCGTCACGTCATGGGCGAGCACCATCGTCGCGCTTTGGAGGACCCCGCGCGCCGTCGCCACGCACCCGTGGTTCATCGCCACGCTGTTCGACACCTACTTCGCCTTCCTCACCTTCTACGCGTGGGTCGCATACAAGGAGACCAGCAAGGTCGCGCGCGCCGTGTGGCTGATCGCAATCCTCCTTCTCGGCAATATCGCCATGGCGATCTACATGCTGAACCAACTCTTCCGCCTGCCCGCGAACGCCACGATGGAGCAGTTGCTCCTGCGGAAAAAATGAGCACCGATACCGCAAGCCAGATCGCCCCAACAGTGCGCGAGTCGATTTGGAAACGGCGTGTCGTCACTCCGCTCATCGCGCAACTCAAGCAGGGCGTGACGCCCGAGAAACTCGCGCTCACCGTCGCACTCGGACTCGTGCTCGGAATCTTTCCAATCCTCGGAGCGACCACGCTGCTCTGCGGCGCCGCCGCGATCGCGCTGCGTTTGAACCAGCCCGTCATCCAGCTCGTAAACTACTTCGCCTATCCCGTGCAGCTCGCCCTGATCATCCCCATCTATCAGGCGGGCGAGAAGCTGTTCGGCAACGCGCCGATTCCACTTTCCATCCCGCTCATCTTCGAGCGATTCCGCGCGGACTTCGGACAGTTCCTCCGCGATTTCGGAATGATCGCCGTGCAGGGCATCGTGGTGTGGTGCATCCTTGCGCCACTCCTCGTCGCCGCGCTCTACTTCACCACGCGCCCGCTTTTGCGAAAGCTCGCGCGGCGCTCCGCATAGATCATGAGACGGGAATCCAAAAATCAACGCAGAGGCGCAGAGAGAGAAGTGAGAGGAACGCAGAGGGATTGTATTTTTCCCTCTGCGGAACTCTCCATTCCGCTCCGCGCCTCTGCGATAAACGTGGCGGACTGATTTCACTTTCGCACCCCATGCTCGCACTCCTTGGCATCGGACTTCTCATCGCTGTCGCCTACTTCAGCCTCACGTGGGCGATCAGCGTGCGCTTGAAAAACTACGGCTTTCTCGACGTAGCATGGTCCTATGGCGTCGCCATCCTCGGGCCGTTCTACGCGCTCAACTCACCCGGCATCGCGGCACACAAGTGGCCCGTCGTCATCGTCGGCGTGCTATGGAGCCTGCGGCTCGGCACCTACATCCTCATCCGCGTCGTGCGGCATCATCCCGTGGAGGACGTGCGTTACGAGACGCTCCGCAAACGCTGGCCGGGCACCGGCATGTTCTACGTCTTCTTCCAGATGCAGGCCGTGCTCGTGGCGATCTTCTCACTGCCATTCCTCATCGTGAGCTTCAACACCACGCCGCAACTCAGCGCACTCGAAATCACCGGCCTCGCCCTCGCCGTCCTCTCACTCGGTGGCGAAGCACTCGCAGACCGGCAGCTCAAGCAATTCAAGGCCGACCCCGCCAATCGCGGCAAAGTCTGCCAAGCCGGACTCTGGCACTACTCGCGCCATCCGAATTACTTTTTCGAGTCACTCATCTGGTGGGCATTCTTCCTCGTCGCACTCGGCTCGCCATACGGCTGGGTCACGATCGTCTGCCCGCTGCTCATGCTCTGGTTCCTGTGGAAAGTGACCGGCATCCCGCTCACCGAGGAACACTCCGTCCGCAGCAAAGGCGACGCCTACCGCGAGTATCAGCGCACCACGAGCGCGTTCGTCCCGTGGTTCCGCAAAATTTCCAAACCATGATCTCACTCGACCGACTGCTCGAAACCAATCTCATCCCGGACGCATTGATCCGCGCCGGCATCCGCCGACTCCTCGCCGGCACGCTCCGCGAACACCGCCGCGCAAACGTCGAGGACCAACGCGCCGCACTCCTCGCGCACATCGCTGGGCTGAAGCAAAGCCCCATCGCCATCCAGACGCGCGACGCCAACGAACAGCACTACGAAGT
>JBDSAR010000381.1:0-6958 GCA_039922035.1 Chthoniobacteraceae bacterium | reverse complement strand
ACTGGGACAGCCTCGAGCTGCGCGAGAAATTTCCGAAGTGGGCGGGTGCCACCGTCGCCGCGCGCGGTTGGGCGACGAACCACCTCTGCGGCCCCGGCTGGTGGGTGTGGATCATCCCGCTGAAGGGTGGCGATGTGAGCGTGGGCCTGGTGTACGACGAACGGCTATTCGCCGCGCCGGAAGGCGGGACCATCGGCGAGCGCATCCTTGCGCATTGCCGGCAACATCCGGTGGGGCGCGAAATTCTCGGCGACGCGCAGCCCATCGAAGGCGACCAGCACGCGTATTCGCAACTCGCGTATCGCGTCACGCAGGTGATGTGCGACGGCTGGGCGTGTGTGGGCGACGCGGCTGGTTTTCTCGATCCGCTGTACAGTCCGGGCCTCGATTTCTGCTCGTTCACCGCACAGTCCGTCGCGAATGCCGTGGCCGATGCATGCGTTGGAAAAAATGTGGACGTGCGCGACTACAACCGCCGTTTCGCATTCTGTTTCCAGAGCTGGTTCGACTGCATCTACCGCGACAAATACCACTATCTCGGCGACGCGGAAATCATGGCCGCGGCGCTGCTCATGGATGTCGCCACGTATCATCTCGGCCCGGTGAAACAGGTGTATTCCGATCCCGCGAAGCAGTTCGGCGCATTTCCATTCGACGGCTTCGCAGGCCGCATCGCGTCCAGGTTCATCGCATTTTACAACCGCCGCCTCGTCGCCATCGCACGGAAGCGCCAGGCGGCCGGCACGTACGGTGCGCGCAATGCCGGCTGGCGGCTCCTCATCCCGGGCTTCACGCACGAGCCGAAGCAAAGCGGGCGGCTCCTTTTCAGCGGAATCCGCCGGTGGCTGTGGATGGAAATCAAGGCGCTGTGGCTGAAACCCAAGCCGCAGACGGCACCCGCACCGCAGCCCGCGAAGGAGCCCGCTGGAATCGCGTAGCCGCGCACGTTCGCAACGCTCTAGCTTTTTTCGTCGAAGCTGATTCTCTTTGCCGCCTCTCCATGCCGGCCAAACGTAAGCTGCTCGTTGTTGATGTTGCTGCCCTCGGTTGGAATCTCGTGTCGCATCTGCCCGAGTTCCGCCCGGTGCAGAGCATTTTTCCCGCAGTGACGTGCCCGGTGCAGGCCGCATTTCGCACGGGCACCGCGCCCTCGCAAAACGGCCTCGTCGCGAACGGGCTTTTCTTTTCCGATCTGCGCAAAGTGCTGTTCTGGGAGCAAAGCGCGACGCTCGTCGAGGGGCCGCGGATCTGGGACGACTTCCGCGCGCGCGGGAAAAAAGTCGGCATGATGTTTTGGCAGCAGAGCATGGGCGAGGCGGCGGATGTGGTCGTCACGCCCGCGCCGATTCACAAGCACAGTGGCGGCATGATCCAGGCATGCTACACGCAGCCCGCGTCGCTCGAGGCGCAGCTCACGGAGAAAATTGGACGTCCGTTCAACCTCATGAACTACTGGGGCCCGCTCGCGAACCACAAGTCCTCGGACTGGATCGTGGACGCGACCTGCGCGGTGATGGAAATGCCGGAGGTCGCGCCCGATCTGCTGCTCACCTACATCCCGCACCTCGACTACGATCTCCAGCGCTACGGCCCCGTGAGCCGCGAGGCGGACGCCGCGCTGAACGTGATGCTCGGCTACCTCGAACGCCTCGAGGCCAAGGCCGCCGAGTGCGGCTACGACTGGCTCGTCTTCGGCGACTACGCGATCGAGCAGGTGCATGACGGCGCGATTTTTCCAAACCGTCGCCTGCGCGAAGCCGGGCTCTTCGGCACGCGCACGATCCAGAAAATGGCGTACACGGATTTTTTCACGAGCCGCGCGTTCGCCGTGTGCGATCACGGTTTCGCGCACGTGTACTGCCGCGACGAGGCATCGAAAATCGCGGCCGCCGAAGCACTGCGCACCCTGCCGGGAGTCGCGGAAGTGTGGGACAAAACTGAGCAGGAAAAGCACGGCATCGCGCACCGGCGCAGCGGCGATCTTGTCATCACCGCCGCTGAGAGCGCGTGGTTTGCATATCCGTGGTTCACGGATCGCGACGAGGCGCCCGACTACGCGAGCCACGTGGACATCCACAACAAGCCCGGCTACGACCCGTGCGAACTCTATTTCGGCTGGCCGCCCGGCAGCGTGAGTTTCGACACCCGCAAAATCCACGGCACGCACGGCAGTAACCGCACCGGCCAGGAAGTCGCGTGGGCCTCGTCGCTGAAAATCCCGCAACTCCCCGTGACACAGCTCGACCTCGCAAATTTCGTGCGGACGTGGATGGAGGGTCAGCGGTGAGCGGTGTGACGAGGACGATCGAGCAGCGCGTCAATGTCACTTGGGAGTTTCCGGTGACGTTCACGCACGGACTTTTCCGCACGGAGAATCGCGTGCTCGCCGACACGATGCGCAGGCTCGGCGAGGAACGCCGGCACCGAGCGCTGGTCTTCGTGGATTCGCACGTCGCCGCGGCGCGACCGGAAATCGTGCGCGAGATCGAGAGCTATTTTTCCGCGCACACCGCACAGATCGATCTGGCGATCACGCCGCGCATCGTGCCCGGCGGCGAGGCGATCAAGAACGACTTCGCGCTCGTCGAGGGCTTCATGCGGCTGATGCTTGAGCGCCACATCGATCGTCAGTCGTTCATCATCATCATCGGCGGCGGCGCGGTGATGGACGCCGTCGGCCTCGCCGCCGCGCTCGTCCATCGCGGGTTGCGGCAGATCCGCGTGCCGACGACCGTGCTCGGGCAGAACGACGCGGGCGTCGGCGTGAAGAACGGTGTGAATTTCATGGGCGGAAAAAATGCGGTCGGCACCTTCGCGCCGCCGTTCGCGGTGCTGAACGATCTCGATTTTCTCATCTCACTTCCCCAGCGCGACTGGCTGTGCGGCGTAGCCGAGGCGTGGAAAGTCGCGATCATCCGCGACCGCGAATTCTTCGACTGGCTCGTGGCGAACGCGGAAAAATTTCCCGCGCGCGACATCGCGGCGATGGAGCATCTCGTCTTCCAATGCGCCGACGAGCACCTCGAACACATCCGCAGCAACGGCGATCCCTTCGAGTACGGCCGCGCGCGCCCGCTCGATTTCGGCCACTGGTCGGCGCACAAGCTGGAACTCATGTCCGGCTTCCGCGTCAGCCATGGCGAGGCGGTCGCGTTCGGCGTGCTGCTCGATTCGAGCTACGCCAAGGAGAAGGGCTGGATTTCGGACGACGAGTTTGCCGCCATCGAGCGCGGGCTGCGGCTCAGCGGATTCCCGCTCTGGCATGAGGAAGTCTTCGCGCGCGACGCCGCGGGACGACTGGAGATTTTCGCCGGCCTCCGCGATTTCCGTGAACACCTCGGCGGCGAGCTCTGCGTCACTTTCCCGCAGGGAATTGGCGCACGGTTCGAAATGCACGAAATCGATCTGCCGCTCATGGAACGTTGTCTGAACGGCTTGAAGCCTGCTTAGTTTGTCCCTCCGCACGACATGATCCTCCAGCATCAGCCGCCGCTCCACCTTACCTACTGCCTGAATATCCACCCCGGCGAAACCTGGGCGGAGAATCTCGCGGCCATCCGTGAGCACGCGGTGCGGGTGAAGCAGTTCGTCGCGCCGGAAGGCTGGTTCGGCCTCGGGCTGCGGCTGAGCGCGCAAGCCGCCGCCGACCTCGCGGGCGACGCCGCGCTGAGGAATGAAGCGCTCGATCTTTTTGCCGAGCACCGGATGTATCCGTTCTCGGTGAATGCATTTCCGTACGGCAAATTCCACGCGGGCCCGGTGAAGGAAAACGTCTATGCACCCGACTGGCGCTCCCCCGCCCGGCGCGACTACACAATGCAGGTCGCGGACATCCTCGCCGGCTGGCTGCCCGAGGGCGTGGACGGATCGATCAGCACCGTGCCCGGCTCATTCAAGGAATGGATCACCAGCGCCGGGGATGCCGCCGCGATGGCCGCGAATCTCGGCGTCGTCGCCGCATACCTCGCCGCGCTGCAGGAGGACACCGGCCGGGAAATTCACCTCGGCCTCGAGCCCGAGCCGTCGTGCTTCCTCGAAACGACCGCGGAGACCGTCGCGTTTTTCAAGGGCATGCTGTGGACTCACGGTGCCGACATGGTGCGGAAGATCCGCGGCTGCGACGCGGCGCAGGCTGGCGAAATTATGCACCGGCACATCGGCGTATGCTTCGATACCTGCCATGTCGCGCTGCAATTCGAAGACCCGCTCGAAGCGCTGCGCACCTACCGCAGCGAAGGCATCCGCATTTCCAAAGTGCAGCTCAGCGCCGCGCTTATGACCGGCGGCACGGACGACTGCTGGAATGCCCTGCGCCCGTACGCCGAGGGTGTCTATCTTCATCAGGTGAAGTCTCGCGTGGCCTCGGGCGAAGTCCGCTCGTGGACCGATCTCCCGCTTGCGCTGGCGGACGGCGCGGATCATTTCGGCATCGAAGAGACGCGCGTGCATTTCCACGTCCCGCTCTTTTTCCAAGGCAATGGCCCGCTCGCCAGCACCGCATCCACCCTGAGCCCGGATTTCTTCCGCGAACTGCGGAAAGGCGCGACCAGCCACGTGGAAATCGAGACCTACACCTTCGACGTGCTTCCCGCGGAGATCCGCCCCGCCGATGCCGTGAAAAGCGTCTCGCGCGAATTCGCGTGGGTCGAGGAACTGCTGTAGGGGCTGCTTCCGACCGCATCTGCGCGAGTGTGCGCGGGGCATCATTTCAGAGCCTCCGCGTGCATCCAGCTTCCGCTGCACGGCACCTGCGGCACATCCCCCCAAGGTGGCGCGGAAAGACTCGTGGCGCTCAGTGAATTACCGTTGCCCGCCTTCCCGACTCCGGTAATTTGGCTTCGCGATGCACGATTTGCGCGAGTCCTACCGAATACTCGACCTCCACCCCGGGGTCTCGCTTGATGAGGTGAAGCGGGCTTATCGCGAGCAGGTGAAAATCTGGCATCCTGATCGGTTTGTCAGTGATCCGATCCTGCAGGAGAAGGCGCAGGAAAAATTACGCCAGGCAAACCTCGCATACGAGCGGCTGACCGAACAGGGTGCCATCGCAATCCGCATGGAACCAGTTCCGGAAACAATTCCGGAAGCAGCACCGGCCTGGAACGCAGAACCCACACTCCACGGTCCAAAAACGATCCGCTGCAAAAGATGCAGGCGCCGCTTTTGGTCCGACGCGGAGAAGTGCCCGAAGTGCGGTGCCAGAAACCGGATGTCATTGGAGGTCCGCTTCGCGTTATCGGTGGCATTCATCATCGCGCTCGTGGCGCTCTTCGTCTATGTCATCAGCCAGCCCTCCAAACCGGAGGGCATGCCCCCGCCTTTGCCGGAAGAACGCTGACATGCGGTCCGCGCTTCGCGTCTGCGCTCATCGCACGAACGCACCGGTGCGGGTGATGTGCGAAGGAACGGTTGTCCGCGGAATACTCATGGCCGAGTCCGGGATGATCGAGTAGCCTGCGCCAGAAAGCGGGGAAACGACTGTGGATTTTGCAGATGCCGCAGGCGCAACCTCCCCCGCCCCAAAAAGATGAATGACACGGATTTGGCGGCGCGGCTGGAGGAGATGGAGCGGCGTATCGCACACCTGCAGGCGGCGGAGCAGCACCGGAGCGCCTTGGAAAAGCGGAAGATTTCGTGGGGGATGCGCGAGTCGGCGAAGCTGCTGGCCCTGCGTTCGCTCGTGCAGGAGTTGGCGGTGCGCGCGGGCGTCTCGCAGGAGCGGGCGGATGCGACCTTCCAGGAGCGCGTGCGGTATTACCTCGACTGCCTGCACCAGATGTCCGAGAGCAGGGACAAGGGCACGGCGGCGCACATTGACGACCGCCATCCGGGTGAGGTTCCGGCGGATGAGGGTTTCCCGGCGCTGTTTGATGATGAAGAGGGCGCGGGGGAGTGAGCGAAACGCACACCTTGCGCAATCGCGCGCGATCCATAGAGTCCGCGGCCCTATGAGTACGACCACTGCACCGGAGAAACATGAGTTCCAGGCCGAGATCGCGCAGCTCCTCGATCTCGTTGTCCATTCGCTTTACACGGATAAGGAGATTTTCGTCCGCGAGCTGATTTCCAATGCCTCGGATGCGAGCGAGAAGCTGCGCTTTCTGAAAACGAGCGGGCAGGAAATCACGGACCCGGATGCGCCGCTGAAGGTGACCATCGCGACAGATGACACGGCGAAGACGATCACTTTTACGGACGCGGGCATCGGCATGTCGCACAGCGAGCTGATCGAAAATCTCGGCACGATCGCGCACTCGGGATCGAAGGCGTTCCTCGAACAGCTCAAGGCGAAGGCCCAGGCTTCAGGAAGCGGGGCGGTGGATGCCACGCTCATCGGGCAGTTTGGCGTGGGCTTTTATTCGGCGTTCATGGTGGCGGACAAGGTGACCGTTTACTCGAAGAGCTGCCGTCCGGGTGAGCAGGGATGGAAGTGGGAAAGCGACGGGAAGACGGGCTACGAGATCGAGCCGGCGGATGACCTCTCGCGCGGGACGAAAATCGTCGTGCATCTGCGGGACGATGAATTTGCGAAGGACTGGAAAATCGAGGGGATCATCAAGCGCTACTCGAATTTTGTCCCGCTGCCGATCGAGCTGAACGGGAAGGAAATCAACACCGTGCAGGCGCTGTGGACGCGCAACAAGTCGGAGATCAAGGACACCGAGTACGACGAGTTTTACAAATACATCGGGCACGACACAGATGCGCCGCTCTACCGTCTGCACTTCAATGCGGATGCGCCGCTGGCGATTCGCGCGCTGCTTTTCATCCCGTCGAAGAATCTCGAACTGGCGACGTTCACGCGCGAGGAGCACCACGTGGATCTGTATTGCAAAAAGATCCTCATCCAGTCGCGCGCGAAGACGCTGCTGCCGGAGTGGACGCGCTTTCTCCGCGGTGTGGTGGACAGCGAGGATCTGCCGCTGAACATTTCGCGCGAGACGATGCAGGACAGCGC
>JBDSAR010000380.1:0-3852 GCA_039922035.1 Chthoniobacteraceae bacterium | reverse complement strand
GGATCGTCTTCACGTCGGAGCCGACGCGGATATCGCGCGCTTCGGATGACGCCGTCCAGAACGCGAGAGCGGCGAATATTGGGATGCGAAAAAGTGTCGCGGGATGGTGGTTCATCGTCGTCGCGCTAGATGAGTATTCCGACGATGGTCGTCATCACGTAGCACGCGAGCAGGCCGGAGACCATGGCGCGCAGGCCGATTTTTGCGAGGTCGCCGCGGCGCTCGGGGCAGAGTGCGCCGATGCCGCCGATCTGGATGGCGATGCTTGCGAAATTGGCGAAGCCGCAGAGCGCGTAGCTGACCAGCGTGACCGTGCGCTCGGACAGCGCACCGGGATGCGCCTGAATGTGGTTCGAGAGATCAATGTAGGCGACGAATTCATTCAGCACGACACGTTCGCCGAGGATCTGGCCGACGTATCCGCAGTCCTTCGCCGGGACCCCGAGGAGCCATGCGAAGGGTGCGTTCAGCCAGCCGAAGAATTGCTGGAGTGTCACCGGCGTGCCCACGCCGAGCGCGTGCTGCGGCCACGAGACGAGGGCATTCAGCAGCGCGACGACCGCGACAAAGGCGAGCAGCATTCCGATGACGTTGATCGCGAGCATCACGCCCTCGCTCGCGCCGGTGCAGAGCGCGTCGATCGAGTTCTCCGCGGTCCGCTTCACCGCGAAGTGGTGCCGCTCGCCGGTCTCGCTCTTTTCCGTCTCGGGAAACATGACCTTCGCCATGAGCAGACCCGCCGGCGCACCGAGCACGGACGCGGTGACGATGTGCCCCGCGCTCATCGCGGGCAGGCCGGCATAGACGACCATCACGCCCGTCGCGATCGTCGAGAATCCGGTGACCATCAGCGCCATGATCTCGCTCTGCGTCATCTTCGGAAGGTAGGGCTTGATGAGCAGCGCGGCCTCGGTCTGGCCGAGGAAAATGTTACTCGCGCCCGCGAGGCTTTCGCTGCCACTGGTGCGCATCGTGCGCATCATTACCCAGGCCATGCCCGCGACGATTTTTTGCAGCACGCCCCAGTGGTAAAGCAGCGCCGAGAGCGCCGAGATGAGGATGATGGTCGCGGCGATGAGCACGGCGAAAACACCGCTGCCAGGGCCAAAGCTCGCATCCATTTTTGCGCTGTCGGCGAGCGGGCCGAAGACCATCTTCGCGCCTTCGATGGCGTAAAGATTGAGCTGTCCGACCAACTCCGTCGCACCCGCGAAGATTTTCTCACCGACCGGAGTTCGCAGGATGAACAGCGCGAAGGCAAATTGCAGACCGAGGCCCCACAGCACCGTCCGCCAAGGGAAACGGCGGCGGTTGTTCGAAAGCAGCCATCCGATCGCGATGAATGCGACCAGCCCGAGCAGCGAGATCATTTTGGGGAACATGCGCGCGGAGACTGCCCGGCGGCGCGGGACATTCAATCACGGACACGCTTCTGAACCGCAGATGGAGACCGAGGAACGCAGACACAACGAGGCTGTCGCAAGGCAAAAAAAACTTCAACGCAGAGGCGCGGAGAAAAAATGAGAGGGGCGCGGAGGAGTCTTCTTCTTTTCCCTCCGCGAAACTCCCCGTCCGCCTCGCGCCTCTGCATTGATTCCCAGCTTTCGGCACACGCTCCGCTCGCAGACTTCGTCCCCCATTTTTCATCTGCGTACATCCGCGTTCATCTGCGGTTCCCGCCTGCATCGCCGCCAAGTGCTGCTTGCACGGCGGCGCGGCACCGCGCAGGTTCCCGCCATGCTCCAAGGTCCTGATGTCGTCCTCGCCTGCCCCCATTGCCAGTCGCTGGCGCGGCTTTTCACCATCGCAAATCCGGACCCGAGTGGCGCGGTGTCGTGGTCCGACGGCTACCAGGAAATGCCGCTCACGCCCGCGCAGCCGAACCTTTCGCGGTGCAAAAACTGCGGCAAGCTCATGTGGGTCGCGGAGTGCGCGCCAGTCGGGATGATTGATGAAAATGCGCCGGCACCCGAGCACGAGGAGTGGAAAAAGCTCCCGTATGTCGAGCCCGTCGAGGAGGCGGATTACCTGGAGGCGCTGAAGTCCGGCATGGCCAAGCAGCCCGAGCAGGAGACGGAACTGCGCGTCTTCGCGTGGTGGCGTGCGAACGACAAGCATCGTCGAAACGAAGGACCCGGTCGGTATCCGCAGGCACCGGAGTCGGTGGAGAATCTGGAAAAGCTCGTGGAGTTGCTGAAGGACGGTGAGCATGAGTTTGTGCTCTTCCGCGCCGAGGCGCTGCGGCAGCTCGGGCGCTTTGATGAAGCAAGCGACATGCTCCACGGCATCTGCAGCGATTACGCGATCGCGAAGGAACGGATGGCGGAACTCATCGAGCAAAAATCGCGCGACGTGGAAGTGCTCTTCGCCGAACCGCTGGCATCCGAATCCCTGGCATGAGCACCGACGGCACCATCACGCTGACACGCGAAATCACGGCGATCAAAATCCCCGAGGGTGCGGAGCGCATTCTGCCCGTGGGCACCAACGTGGTGATCACACAGGAACTCGGCGGCACTTTCACGGTGATGGCACCGGACTTCGGCGGACTTTTCCGCATCCAAAATCGCGACGCGGATGCGCTCGGGCGTGAAGCCATCGAGCACGTCGCGGCGGATGGCGTCTTCGAAATCGAGCGCGTGTGGGAGCAGCTCAAGCAGG
The DNA here is from genome assembly GCA_039922035.1 of Chthoniobacteraceae bacterium. Lineage (GTDB taxonomy): Bacteria > Verrucomicrobiota > Verrucomicrobiia > Chthoniobacterales > Chthoniobacteraceae > SXWH01. The sequence goes on along the minus strand of JBDSAR010000380.1, from coordinate 1,191 downwards.
TGTATGATCCCGAGATTCCGGTGAACATCGTGGACCTCGGGCTGATCTACGACGTGGATGTTGCCGACGACGAATCCGGCAAAGGCAAGCGCGTCGAGGTGAAGATGACGCTCACTGCGCCCGGCTGCGGCATGGGCCCGACGATCGCCGCGGATGCACAACAGCGCATCCTCACGCTCCCGGGTGTCGCAGATGCGAATGTGATGGTCGTGTGGGATCCGCAGTGGGCGCCGACGATGATCTCAGCGGCTGGGAAAGAAAAACTGGGGATGGAGTGAGGCGCGACCGATGGAGGAGAGGCTTGCAGCCTGTCCTTTTGCGTTCAGTCACGGGACTGGTTGCAGATTCTGAAAGTCTGTCCCGCTTCGTCCGTCCCGCGAGGACAGGCAGGATGCCTATCCCGCACTTTCAACCGCACCGCGCCGACTGCCGAGCCAGTCGCACAGGCCCCGCTTTTTTGCCCCGGCGACGAAGTCCCAAAACTCGCGTCCGGGCTCCGTCCATTCCGCGGCACTCGCGGCTGCCAGAGCCTGCGACGTATTTTTTCCCGAACGGTACAGCAGATCAAAGGCGCGCTTGATTTCCGCACGCTGCGCCGCGTCAAGGCCGGCGCGGCGCAGGCCGATGACATTCAAACCGGCGATGCCATTGATATCCGCCGTCATGACGAAAGGAGGGATGTCTTTGCTAAACCCCGAATTGCCCTGGCAAATCACGAGCCGCCCGACCCGGACGTGCTGGTGAAACACAGCGCCACCGCCGATGAACACGCGATCCGCGACCTGCACATGGCCGCCGAGCAGGGCGTTGTTCGCAGTGATGACGCCGCTGCCGAGCCGCACGTTGTGCCCGAGGTGTGTGCCACCCATGAGGAAGCACGCGGCACCGACCACGGTCTCGCTGCCTTCGGTCGTGCCGCGGTGAATGGTCACGCTTTCAAACATCTTCGTCCCGTCCCCGATGACGACGCGGCTGCGCACCTGCGGATCGAAGGCAAGATCCTGCGGGTCGCCGCCGAGCACCGAGCCGTGGCCAACGGTGCATTTTTTTCCCAGCGTGACGTGGCCGCCCACGAAGGCGTGCGCATGGACGGTGCAGCCGTCGCCGAGCACTGCGCCCTGCTCGATGACCGCGAGCGGACCAATACTGACGCCTGCGCCGAGGACGGCCTGCGGATGAATGACTGCGGTC
>JBDSAR010000379.1:0-6882 GCA_039922035.1 Chthoniobacteraceae bacterium | reverse complement strand
TCATCGGCTAACCGCGGACGCTAGACAGCAATCTGATCAGCGCCCGCCGGAAGCCGAGGCCTCCGGCGGGCGCTTTCCTTTTCAAAGCAATCCCGCATTGATCCGTCCGCGCAAACACACGATATTTCTCCGCACTTCAACCCTCGTTTTCTAGATCCATGAACAAATCCAAACAAGCCTTCATTATTTCCGGCGCACTTGCATTGGCGCTGCCCGCCTTTGCAGACGAACCGACCAAAGAGCAACTCGACTTTTTTGAAGGCAAGATCCGCCCGATCCTTAGCGAGAAATGCTACAAGTGCCACAGCCTCGAATCCGGCAAGAGTAAGGGTGGGCTGACCGTTGACTTGGCTGCGGCCACACTCAAGGGCGGCGACACAGGTGCCGGCATCGTTCCCGGCAAGCCTGATGAATCGCTCATCTACAAGGCGGTGACCTACGCCGACAAGGACATGCAGATGCCGCCCACGAGCAGCGGTGGAAAGCTTGATGCGCAGCAGATTGCCGATATCGCGACTTGGATCAAGATGGGCGCACCAGATCCGCGCAAAGATGGTGCGAAGGTGAAGAAACTGAGCGGCCTCAACGACAGCGCCCGCAGTCACTGGGCCTACAAGCCGCTCAAGGATTGGAAACGCGTCAAGGCCCCGGCAACCAAGAACCCGCAATGGTGCCGGACCCCGATTGACGCTTTCATTCTCCAAAAACTTGAGGAGAAAAAGATGTTCGCGTCCCCCGACGCGGATCGTCAGATGCTCCTGCGTCGTGCCTATTATGACCTCATCGGTCTCCCGCCGAGCCCGGCGCAGATCAATGCGTTCCTTGCGGACCAGTCTCAAAATGCCTGGGAGAAGGTCATTGATGGCCTGCTTGCCAGCCCTCAATACGGCGAGCGTTGGGCTCGGTATTGGATGAATTCCGCGCGCTATGCCGACACCATTGGCGGCGACGCAAACGTCAACAACCAGCGCGTGGATTACCGTTATCCCAATGCGTGGACCTACCGCGATTACGTGGTTCGTGCGTTCAACGAGGACAAGCCCTACAACGAATTCATCGTCGAGCAGCTTGCCGCCGACCTGATCTATCCCGTCCAACCCATCACTTCCGTGATGCCGACGGGCAAGAAAGGTGCAAAAGCCGCAAAGGCGCCTGAACCGAAAAAAGCCGACCCACTTCTCCTGGCAAAAGCAGACACTGCTTCCTCGGCCACTAAGCCCGCAACGATGGCAGAACCGGGCATGATGACCTCGGACACCATGATGACGAGCGGAGGCTCCGGCGCACAATCCACCGCCAAGGGGGCGCAGGGAAACCCGAATCTCGCCGCGCTCGGCTTCCTCACCGTCGGCATTCATTTCAATAACCAGAACGATGCCATTGACGACAAGATCAACGTGTTTTCCAAGGCTTTTCTCGGCGTTACCGTCGCGTGCGCCCGGTGCCACGACCACATGTTCGACCCCGTCCCGCAGGCAGACTACTATGCCATCCACGGAGTCTTCGCGAGCACCGAAGAGCCGATGGAGGAATCAAGGCCTATCATTGCCAAGCCCGATCCGGTGCTGAAGGCAGAGTATGAGAAGAAGGTAGCTGGAGTCGTGAAAGAGAATCGCGACATCTATTACCGAGAAGTGGACCACTTCCTCGGCCTTTTCCAAGCCAAGCCAGCCGACTACCTGAAAGCTGCAATGCTCGGCGGAAGAATGATGGGCAAGAATGCAGAGGAACGGCAGGCAATCATCAAGAAAGCGGATCTCGACGTTCCGCTGACAAACTTCTTCGCACGCGTCCTTCGGCCGGATCATCCCGTCTATGGCCCGCTGAAGAAGCTGGAAGCGCTGAGCGAGAGCGAATTTGCCTCCCGCGGACCGGCTCTCCTCACTGAAATGAAGCAGAGCGGACGTTACAATTCGCTGGTCATGGATGCGCTGGTAAAGGCCGACGTCCACTCGTCTTACGAAGTGTTCGCGGCGTATGAGAGCCTCCTCAAGCGTATGTCACCGAAGCTGAAGAGCTTTGTCGCAGCGTTCAAGGATGCCTCCACCGACACCGTCTCAGGTTACACTCCGGCCGAAGTCGAATTGCTCTCAGGACCGTTCGCAATGGTGACCGCTCCGCAAGCAACGACTGACTTTGTCCGCAGCGCAATCGCGACCTGGAACGTCCAGATGACTGGTCGCGCAAGGTTTGTCTTCGCAAAAATCAACGATCTCGAACTCACGAATCCGGGTGCCCCTTCCCGCGCGATGGTGCTTGTTGACAAGTCCAGTCCGCAGAACTCGCGCCTGCTCCTCCGCGGCCAGGCTGGCACGCCGGGCGATACGGTTCCGCGCGGTTTTCTCAGCATCCTCGGCACAGAAGGCAAGCGCCAGCAGTTCACCGCAGGCAGCGGAAGGCTCGAACTCGCAAAGGCAATCGCGAACAAGGACAATCCGCTTACCGGCCGTGTCATCGTGAATCGCGTCTGGCTGCAACACTTCGGGGAAGGTTTTGTCCGCACCCCTGATGACCTTGGCGTGATGAGCGAGAAGCCGTCGCATCCGGAGCTGATTGACTATCTCGCGAGTTGGTTTGTGGATGAAAAGGGCGCGAACTGGAGCATGAAGAAGTTGCACAAATTCATCATGCTCTCCCGCGTGTATCAGGAGAGCAGCCACACCCGGCCGGATTATGAAGTATTGGAGCCGGACAACCGCCTGCTCTGGCGCGCAAATGTCCGCCGCCTCGATTTCGAGTCCTTCCGTGATTCGTTGCTCGCCATCTCACGCCGGCTCGATCTGAAAATGGGAGGCCAGCCGGTCAACATCACGGATGAGCCCTACAAATATCGCCGCAGCATCTACGGCTATATTGACCGCGGCAATTTGCCGGAAATCATGTCGCTCTTTGACTTCAGTGATCCCGACATGCCGAACACCAAGCGTTCCACCACGATTGTGCCACAGCAGGCGCTCTTCCTCATGAACAGCCCGATGGCCGTGGACGTCGCGCGCGGCATCGTCGAACGCAGCGAATTCCAGCGCGAACTCAAGGACGGAAATGATATCCGGCGCGTCCAGATGCTCTACACGATCATGTTCCAGCGCTTCCCAAGGCCGGAAGAGATCGAACTCGGAAAGAACTTCGTCACGCGGGAGAAATCCAAACAGGCTGAGGTGGACGCGATGGCGCCGGAATTCGCCAAGAAGAACGCCGAGATTCAGAAACGGATCGATGATCTCGCCAAGCGGGACAACGATGCGAAACGCGCCGTGCAGAACGAAGGCAAACCCGTTGAGCGCAAGCCGCTCACCCCTTGGGAAGCCTACGCCCACGCACTGCTCTTCGCGAACGAGGCCATCTACGTGAACTGACGGACCTCCGGCAAAATCTCAGCAGAAGGGCGCACCCTCACCGGTGCGCCCTTTTTCTTTGCCCACAATGCTTGCGCCTCCGGCCCCGCCCAGCTAACACGCGCGCCCCATGCTTCGAATCCGTGCTTTTCAGGGCCTTGTGCCCGACCCCGATCAAGTCTCCGATATCGCGTGCGTCCCCTACGACGTCCTGAACACCGACGAGGCCCGCGTCCTCGCCGAAGGAAAGCCCAACACCCTTCTCCGCGTGGATCGCGCGGAACTCGATCTGCCCGCCGACACGAACCCGTATTCCGACGCGGTGTACGCCAGGGCAAACTCGAACTTCGAGCGACTCCAGCAAGTCGGCGCATTGCGCCGTGAAAGTGAGCCCGCCATCTACCTTTACCAGCAGCGCATGGGCTCGCACGTGCAGACCGGCCTCGCAGCCGTGTGCCACGTGGATGACTACGTCCACGAGCGCGTCGCGAACCCGAATGCCCGCGACATCATCAAGAAGCACGAGCGCACGCGCATGGACAAGGAGGACGATCGCACGCGCCTCATCGGCACGCTGCGCGCCGACACTGGCCCCGTCTTCCTCACCTACCGCGACCGCGCGAAAATTGACGCCATCGTATCAAAGGAAATCGCAAAGTCGCCTGCCAATGATTTCACCGCGCCCGATGGCATCCGCCACACCGTCTGGAAAATCACCGCGCCGGATGTGATCGCCACACTCGTCGCGGAATTCGGCGTGCTGCCCACCGCCTACGTCGCGGATGGCCACCACCGCACCGCCAGCGCCGCGCGCGTCGGCCTCGAACTCCGCTCGAAAGGCCAGTCCACCGCCGACTCCAACTGGTTCCTCTGCGTGCTCTTCCCCGCGAGCCAGCTCCAGATCATGCCCTACAACCGCGCTGTGAAGGATCTCAACGGCCACACTCCCGAACAGTTTCTCTCAGCCGTCGCAAAGGCGTTCACCCTCACGCCCGGCAGCACCGCCACACCCTCGAAGCCTGGCGACATCCGCATGTATCTCGGCGGAAAGTGGCACTCGCTCGCATGGCAGCACGCAGCGGACGCCGACCCGATTTCACGTCTCGACGTCGAAGGCCTCCAGCAGCGACTGCTCGCACCCGTCCTCGGAATTGACGACCCACGCACCAGCAAGCGCATTGATTTCATCGGCGGCATCCGCGGCCCCGGCGAACTCGTGAAGCTCGTGGACAGCGGAAAGGCCGCCGTCGCGTTCTCGATGTTCCCGACCACCGTGCAGCAGCTCATGGACATCGCCGACGCCGGCCAGATCATGCCGCCGAAGAGCACGTGGTTCGAGCCGAAGCTGCGCTCCGGGCTCTTCGTCCACACATTCTGAAAAGCGCGATACGCGCACTCAGTCCAGCGTCCGCAGCCCATCCGTGACGCTCATCCTCGCGACTGCCACCGCCGGCGCGAGACATGAGATGATGCCGAGCATCGCAGCGACGAGCGCCGCAGTCCCGAGCATCTGCGTCGTCACCTCGAACGAGACGAAAATCCCATGCGTCGCCTTCGGTACATCCATGCCCGAGTAAAGCAGCCACGCCCCACCCGCACCGATCAATGCGCCGAGCGCCGCGAGCCCGAAGCTCTCTGCGAGAATCAGTGCAAACAGATCGCGCCTGCGGAAGCCCAGCGCCTTCAGGATCGCGAGTTCCCGGAACCGCTCCCGCACTGCCATGCTCATCGTGCTCGCCGTCACCATCACCAGCGTCAGCAGAACAAAGCCGCTGATGCTCCCGATCAAAAATTTGATCCCGCCCCACATCGAGACAAACGCCGCCTGAAACGCGCGCTCACTTTCCGCACGCACCTCGTTTGCGGAGTTTGCGAACTCCTTTTCGATGGCATCAATCACCTGCGGCATCACCTCCACGGACGACACCTTCAGCCACCACATCCCCGTCTGCCCCCAGTCGTGCATCGCCTCGTCGAGATACTTGTGGTGAAAGAAAAGATTCCGATCATCCACCGTGCCCCAGTAAATCCCCGCGACCCGCAGCTCGATGCTCGCCGGAAAAATGCCGCTCACGAGCGTGAACCGGTCACCGACTTTGTAGCCGTATTGGTGCGCCGTGTCGCGGCCCACGATGCAGCTTGCGCGATCCTTCAGCCACGACTCGTATTCCGTGTCATCGCAATGAATCTCCGGGAAAAGGCGCTTCAGCTTCGCCGGGTCGATCGCGAAAGTCCCGAACCGGATCGGTCCGTCCACCTCTGTCTTCCCGCCGAACCACACGAACGGCGTCATCACCTCGACACCCGGCACCCGCTCGATGATCCCGCGCTGACGCTGCGGTAGCAGGCTCATCAGCGAGACCTTGTTGCGCACCGCCACGCGCAGCGCCGCGTCCGCGTCCGTCGGCGGCTGCGTGAGTTCGCGCAGCAGCACCATCAGCGTCACGAGCAGAAAAAGGCTCACCGCCGCACTCAGCACGCTGAGCAGCAGCCTGCGCTTGTTGCGCAGCGCATTGCGGATTACGAAGCCCGGGATGCTCATCGTTGTGGCTCCTGCAAAGTGCGGCTGCAAACTCCCGGAACCCAGCACATGAACCGCAGATGAAACCTGATGAACGCAGACGGATCCCAAAAACATCTGCGTTCATCCGCGTTCATCTGCGGTTCAAAATCTCCGCTCACGGCAGCAGCTTTCCCTTTTCGAGATGGATCGTCCGCGAGCCGTGCGACGCCGCGCGCGGATCGTGCGTGACCATGATCACCGTCTTGCCTCCCTTCCCGCTCAGCGTCTGCAGGATCTCCAGCACCGTGTCCGCACTCGCGCTGTCGAGATTCCCCGTCGGCTCATCCGCCACGATCAGCCGCGGGTCCGTCGCGATCGCACGCGCGATCGCCACTCGCTGCTCCTGCCCGCCGGACATCTGCTTTGGCAGATGCTTGCGCCGATCCGCGAGACCCACGAGTTCCAGTGCCGTGTTCACCAGCTCGCGGCGCTGCGCCGAGGACAGATTCATCAGCAGTAGCGGCAGCTCCACATTTTCAAATGCCGTCAGCACCGGGATGAGATTGAAGCTCTGAAACACGAATCCCACATTCTGATTCCGCCAGTCCGCGAGTTCCGATTCGTTCAGTTCGGTCACATCAATCCCGCCCACGTGGCAGCTCCCCGAGGTCGGACGATCCACGCCCGCGATGATGTGCAGCAGCGTGCTCTTGCCCGAGCCGGACGGCCCCATGAGCGAGAGAAATTCGCCGCGCTCGATGTCCAGGCTCACATCGTCCAGCGCCGCAATCTCCATTTCGCCCTGGCGATAGATTTTCGAGAGATTGCGAATGGTGACGATGGGTTCGGACTGCACGCGCGACCTTTACCCGACGATCACGTCCCGCGCAAAGCGCACAGACAAATTATGAATTTGGTAAACAGGAAGCAAAAATCGGCCGGGACAATGTGAGACAGCAGATGTCCACCTTCGGAGTGCCAGCTTCCTGGATTCATGGATTCCAAATTCAAAACGGAACACCACGCGCACGCCGCTCCGTCACG
>JBDSAR010000378.1:0-3779 GCA_039922035.1 Chthoniobacteraceae bacterium | reverse complement strand
ATTGATGTCGCGCTCTTCAGCGCCGGCGGATCCATTTCGAAAAAGTTCGCGCCCTTCGCGACGCAGGCCGGCGCCGTGGTCGTGGACAACTCCTCGCACTTCCGCATGGATGCCGATGTCCCGCTCGTCGTGCCCGAGGTGAATGGCGCGGATGTGAAGGCGAACCGCGGCATCATCGCGAACCCGAATTGCACGACGGCCATCACGCTCATGGCGCTGTGGCCGCTGCACCAGGCGTTCGGCGTCAAGCGCGTCTTTGCGAGCAGCTACCAGGCGGTGAGCGGCACTGGCGCGCAGGCCATCGAGGAACTGGAGAAGCAGACGCGCGAGTGGGCGAAGTCCGAGCGCAAGTGGGACGACGTGCGCCTCGCCAACGAGCACGTGAGCGTCTATCCGCACCAGATCGCCTTCAACGCGCTGCCGCACGTGGACTCGTTCCTCGACAGCGGCTACACGAAGGAGGAGATGAAGATGGAAAACGAGGGGCGGAAGATCATGCATCACCCCGGATTCCGCGCGAGCGTGACGTGCGTGCGTGTGCCCGTCTTCCGCGCGCACAGCGTCGCGGTGAGCGCGGAGTTTGAAAGGCCCGTCACCGTTGCCGCCGCGCGCGAAGTGCTCGGTCGCGCGCCGGGCCTCGACCTCGTGGACGATCCGACTCTGAAAAAATACCCGCTCGCGCTCGACGTGGCGGGGAAAGACAACTGCGCCGTGGGGCGCATCCGCAAAGACTGCGCGTTCGACAACGGCCTCTCATTCTGGGTCGCCGGCGATCAGCTTCTCAAGGGTGCTGCGCTGAACGCCGTGCAGATCGCCGAGCTGCTTTAGCATCCGCCTGCGAGGCTTGCCATTCGCGCGCCTTGCCATAATTTGGGAGTGAGAGTTTCGCAATTTCGCCTCCCGTGGACACCGAAGAGCAGAGCAACATCCCGAACAAACCCGTCCGCAGTCCGAGCGGGGACGATCCGTTGGTCGGGGACTCGATGTCGGACGAATCAGCGGGGGCAATGCTCGGTCATTGGGTTTCCTCGCACAGTCGCCGCTCTGGCGGCGGGTGGCAGCCGCCGTCGGCGGAGGATTTGCAACACGATTTTCCGCGGTATGAAATCCGCGGGATCCTCGGACGCGGCGGCATGGGGGCCATCTACAAAGCGTGGCAGCGGGGCCTTGCCCGGTTTGTCGCGATCAAGATTCTTCCGCCGGGGCTCACCGATGACAGCGGGGTGGATGTCGCTGATCGGTTCAGGCGCGAGGCGAAGGCGATGGCTCAGCTCAAGCATCACGGCATTGTCTCGGTTTACGAAAACGGGCAGACCGCCGAGGGGCTGCTTTATTTCGTGATGGAATATGTCGATGGCACGGACGTGTGCCGGCTCGTCAAGGAGCTTGGCCGGGTGGATCCGTCGGAGGCGCTTCGCATCACGGGTGCCGTGTGCGATGCGCTCGCTTACGCGCACAGTCAGGGCATCATCCACCGGGACATCAAGCCCTCGAACATCGTGCTGGATGCCCGGGGCAACGTGAAGATCGCGGACTTCGGGCTCGCGAAGTCCAAGGCGGCGGAGGCCACCGGGGATACCTCGCAGGGCGTCTCCATCGGCACTCCGGACTTCATGGCTCCCGAATGTTTTCGAGGCACAGCGCATGTGGATCATCGGGCGGATATCTACTCCGTCGGTGTCATGCTTTACGAGATGCTCACCGGCAGGATGCCGCGCGGCCGTTTCACCCCGCCTTCCTTAGTCGTGAAGGGACTCGACAAACGTCTCGACGGCATCGTGGACAAGGCCCTCCAGCACGAACCGGACAGTCGCTATTCCAGCGCTGCGGAGATGCAGGCGGAAATCGTGCGCATCATCCCAAAGTTACCGATCCAGGCAGCCAGTGTGCAGAACAGTGCTGCGTCGGCTGGGCCTTCACGGACAAAGGCGCTGCTCCTTGCCGGGCTGCTCATGTTGAGCATGAGCGGTGTGGCGTTCTGGGCACCGTGGAAGAAAAGCGTGCCGCCGGTTCCGGGAGGGGAACCGCATTTGATCCATCCGGATCCGACTGGAACCGGCTTTGCAAATCCCGCGGGTACGGCGGTGACTGCCACGAAGGATGCGCCGTTTGTGAATTCGCTCGGGCAGGATTTCGTCCCGGTGCCGGGAACGAATGTGCTTTTCTGCCGCTGGGAGACGCGGGTGAAGGACTACGAGGTTTTCGCGAAGGCAAACACCGTGGACCGATCGTGGAAGACGCAGCGAAAGGAGCAGACGGATGTCGCGCGCGAACCGGATCATCCTGTTGCGGGGGCGAGTTGGGACGAGGCAAATGCCTTCTGCAAATGGCTGACCGAAAAAGAAACCGCGGCGGGGAAGCTGCGAGGCGGAGCACATTACCGGCTGCCCACCGACGAGGAGTGGAGCCGGGCTGTGGGGCTCGCCACGGAGATCGGTGCGACGCCGAAGGAGCGCACGGGAAATAACGGCGCGGATTTCCCCTGGGGCACGGGCTTTCCTCCGCCGGACGGGACTGCCGGGAACTACGCGGACTCTGCATTTCATGAGAAGTTCCCGAGCGCGCCGTGGGTGGAGGGCTATGCGGACGGCTACGAGACGACGGCGCCCGTGGGGAGTTTCCTGCCGAATCAGTTTGGGCTCCATGACCTCGGTGGAAACGTGTGGGAATGGTGCGAAGACCTGTATGAACCCGGCGGCGGCGAGCGCGTCATGCGGGGCGGCTCGTGGGTCACCTATGGTCGCAGTTCCATGGCGTCCGCATTCCGGCTGCACGCGCCACCCGGCAGTCACAGCGGGACGGGGTTCCGTTGTGTGCTCGCACCGTCCGCTCCTGCCCGGCATTAGCCGCAGCGTGGTGTTGGGGTTTTGATTTCCGCCAAGATGTCGAGGACGGGCTGAGTCAGAATAATGGAAAGGGGTGCGAGCAGGTCGCGGTGCGGTGGTGAGCCGGGCCGCGGACAGCGCCGCGGTCAGAATTTTCATCCGCCGGAAGAGGCGGAGCATGATGGAGCCAACGGGAAGGCCTCGGTCGGCCTTCATGCAGGGCGGTCGGCCTGGTTCGCATTCGCGCACCGGGAGTGGAATTTGCGGCGGCACGTTTGACACGCGGCGGTTGCTTCCGATAGTCGCGGGCAATGAGTTTTGATTTGAGCGATTTGCTGCGCGACTGGCCTTACGAGCCGGGGCAGCTCCAAGTGAGGAAAATCACGGGCAGCGATGGCCGCGAGAAGCTGCAGCTTCGTCTGGACATGGGCGTGCTGCAGATGGAGATGTCGGGCCGTCCGGACGGACGCGAACCGCACGGCGTGGAAAGTGAGCTGCAATACCAGACGGGTCGCGCGGAGCAGGCGGGCGCGGACTTTGAGCTGAGCGAGGATGATGTCGGCGAACTGCAGTCGGAGGGCGTGCAGTATTACCACCGCTACCTCGCGCTGTTTCAGCTCGGGGACTGGCAGAGCGTGATCCGCGACACGAAGCGCAATCTGGACATGTTCAGCTTCGTCTCGAAATACGCGCCGGACGATGAGTCGTCGTGGAGCGTGCTCCAGTTCCGGCCTTACGTGATGATGATGAATACGCGGGCGAAGGCGAATCTCGCGATCGAGAAGGACGACGTGGATGCGGCGATCAAGCTCGTGGAGAAGGGGATTGCGGGGATCGAGAAATTTGTGAAGGACAGCAACCGGGAGGGCGAGGCGGACATTTCGGAAATCAAGAGCCTCGGCGAGTGGCTGGAGGAATTGCGCAAACTCAAGCCGCTGACGCCGGTGGAAAAAC
>JBDSAR010000377.1:0-6448 GCA_039922035.1 Chthoniobacteraceae bacterium | reverse complement strand
CGCACACCGTCACCGCAGGCATCGCGAACGACGCGCCGCTCGTCATCGGCGGCATGCCCTCCGGCGAGAGCGGACTGTTCGACGGGCTGATTGACGACGTGCGCCTCTCCGACGCCGCGCTGCACATCGAGGATCTGCTTTTCACGAGCCCCTCACCCGGCGAGCACACGATGGGCTTTTGGAAATTCGAGTCCTCACCAAACCCGTACGCCGACAGCTCCGGCCACGGCCACGACATTTCCGCCGCGCGGCAAAAGGACATGCGCAAGGATCCGCGCTTCGCCGCGCTCGTGGACTTCTGCCACATTCTCCTGAACTCAAACGAATTTCTCTACCTCGACTGAGCCATGCAAGATTCCTCCTCCTTCTGCGGTCGCCGCGAACAGGCGTTCAGCCGCCGTGAATTCCTCCAGCGCAGCGGCGCGGGCTTCGGCGCGCTCGCGCTGCTCGACATGCTCCGCGGCACTCCGCTCGAAGCGGCGCTCGCGAGCCCGCAGACGCTGAATCCCCTCGCAGCGAAGAAACCGCATTTCGCCAGCAAGGCGAAGAACGTGATCTTCCTCTTCATGGAAGGCGGGCCGTCGCACATGGACACCTTCGATCCGAAGCCGCTCCTCGACAAACTCGCAGGCAAGCCCATTCCGCCAAGCTTTGGCCGCGTCATCACCGCGATGGGCGAGTTCGATTCGCCCATCCTCGCGTCGAAGCGCAAATGGGCGCAGCACGGCCAGAGCGGAATGTGGGTGAGCGACTGGCTGCCGCACATCGCCACGTGCGCCGACGACATCGCGCTGATCCGCTCCTGCTGGGCCGACGGCATCAACCATTCCGCCGGCGTCTGCCAGATGAACACCGGCTCCATCCTCGCCGGGCGTCCCTCGCTCGGCGCGTGGACGAGCTACGGCCTCGGCAGCGAAAATGAGAACCTGCCCGCATTCGTCGTCATGCAGGACAACGCATCGTCCGTCGTGAACGGCCCGCGCAACTGGGGCGGCGGCTTCATGCCCGCTGTGTACCAAGGCACGCGCATCACCGCATCCAGCGAGCCGATCCCGAACCTCAACACGCCGCGCGGAATCACCGACGCGCAGCAGCGCGGCAAGCTCGACTTTCTCAACACACTCAACCGCGAGCACGCCGCCACACGCCAGCTCCAGAGCGAACTCGACGCGCGCATCGCCAGCTACGATCTCGCCTTCCGCATGCAGTCCGAGGCACCCGAGGCCGTGGATTTTTCCAAGGAGAGCGAGGAGACCAAGAAGCTCTATGGCATCGAAGCGAAGGAGACCGCCGAGTTTGGGAAGATGTGCCTCCTCTCGCGCCGCCTCGTCGAACGCGGCGTGCGCTTCGTCCAGCTCTACAGCGGCGCCGGCAGCAAGTGGGATTCGCACACGAAAATCGAGCAGAACCACAGCAGGCTCTGCCACTCGATGGACAAACCCGTCGCCGGGCTGCTGAACGATCTCAAGACACGCGGCCTCCTCGACAGCACGCTCGTCGTCTGGGGCGGCGAATTCGGCCGCACCCCGCAGAGCGAAAAGGGCGACGGACGCGATCACAATCCCACCGGCTTCAGCATGTGGATGGCCGGCGGCGGAGTGAAAGGCGGGCAGACCATCGGCAGCACCGACGAGGTCGGCCTCCACGCCGTCGAGGACCGCATGCACGTCCACGACATCCACGCCACGATCCTCTGGCTCATGGGGCTCGATAACATGGACCTCGTGTACAAATACAAAGGCCGTCCCGAGCGCCCGACGCTGAACGAAGGCGGGCCTTTCAAGAAGATCGCTGGCTGAAGGGCCAACCCGGAGGGCTGACTGAAATCGGCCGGTGGTATTGCAAAGAGGAACCAGGAGCGTCGCGCACACAAACTGCATCCTACGGCGAAGACCTGGAGCCTATCGTGCGCTTTTGAGGCGCTCACGAGCTGAGGGCCAAAGGCCCGCAAATATTCCAACCCGGGGCAACGCCCTGGGGCATCGAAAATAAAGAGATCGAAGCCCTGAGAGGGCGGCTCCATCGTGTCGCGCCCATTCAGGGCTTTGTCTGTTCTCCGTGCAAAGCCAGGGCGCTGCCCTCGCTGGCATGGTTCGCACCGTTGATGCTTCAGAGGCATCACACACTTAAGGTCCATGGCGGGCTCTCGTAATCCTGGCGCTTTACCAATCTGAAAATATCCGCGCCATTTTCAGACTGGCGCACCGGATGGCCGGGCGAATGCTGGTAGCCTTCCCCACATGCTCAAAACCCTGCTCACCATCGTCGCCGCCCTTCCGGCATTCATCGCCAGCACCGTCGCCGCCGCCGACACGGCCGGCTACCCGAACGAGAACCCCGTCTTCACCGTCGCCGTGCCGAAAGGCTGGCAAACCAAGCGCGACGGCGGCAGCCTCATGCTCGGCGCACCCGATGCGCACGTCGCAGTGCTCGTCCAGCACATCAGCGACGTGAAGTCCGCCGCACAGGCGAAAGAAGGCCTCCCGAATCTCGCCGCCGCCGCAGGGAAAACCTTTGGCCTGACGGAGGCGGAAGTGGAGACCGCAGCGGCTGAGACAGACATCGGCGAGTTCAAGGGCTGGGGCACCGAATACAAAGGCAAGGACAAGGGCGGTGAAGGCGCGTTCTGGGTGCTCATTGCATTCGCCCCGGACGGCAAGGACTACTATCTCATCACCATCGTCTGCAGCGACAAGGACGACAAGGCCACCGCCGAAGCCCGCGATGCGATCATGGAATCCGTGAAGGCGTTCAAGAAGGAGTAGGCCCGGAAAAAAGCAGACGCAGGACAAAGCGCGGAATGGTGAATCACGGCACTCTCTGGCAAGCGCGAGGAGAAAGAGCCGCATGGCATTCGCCGGTGCGCCGTCTTCGACGCGCGAAGCGCCACACTCATTCGTGAGTGGTGCGGCATCGTGGCTGGAGACCGGTGGTTGCAGTTTCAGGCGCAGGCACGTGAGAGGAAATGAGTTGCCGTCCCGTCGCACAACGCCTCCCTTTTGCGCCCCACGTGAAAGCTGGCGCTCCGAATCTGCTCGATGCCCTCGCCCGCGAGCGCTCGCTTGCGGCGAAGCTGCGTGCCGTGGCGAAGGGCGGCGATGACATCACTTTTGAGCAGGTGGCGGAGGGTGCGCACTCAGCGCTGTGTGCCGTCATCGCGCGCGCGGCGCAGGAAAATGGGAGCCGGCTCTGGCTCGTCTGCCCGGCACTGCGCGCGCAGGAGCAGCTTCACAATGAACTGATCCAGTGGCTGCCGGATGCGCTCTTTTTTCCGGAGCTGGAAGTCGCGCCGGTCGAGGGCGCGCTGCCGGATCCGGAGACGATGGCCGAGCGGCTGGCGATCATCCACCGGCTGAACATGCACGATGGGAAAAAGTCTCCGATCATCATCGTGCTCACCAAGGCGGCGCTCGACGAGGCGGTGCCGGATGCAGAGCAGATGCAGGCAATGGAGATGCAGCTCGCGCGCGGCGAGACGGTGATGCGCGAGATGCTGCTCGGGCGCCTGAGCGCGGCGGGCTACGAGCCGGCGGCGCAGGTTTCGCAGCGCGGGCAGTTCGCGGTGCGCGGCGGCATCGTGGATGTCTTCAGCTTTCATCACACGCTGCCGGTGCGGCTGGAATTCTTCGGCGACGAACTGGAGAGCATCCGGCACTTCGACCTCGATGCGCAGACGAGCGTGGAGCAACTGCCGTCCTGCACGATTTTGCTCGGACAGGCCGCGCCGCGTGAGCGACGGCTGCGCGACTGCATCGGCAAAGGAGACATCACCGTGGATGTCGGCGCGGAGTGGCTGGAGGCAAAGGTGAGCATCACGCCTGCGGGCACCGGTGAGGGCGTGGAGGATTATTCGCTGGCGTTCTTCGATAACGGCCTCGGTGAATTCGAAGCGGGTGATTTCGTCGTGGATGAGGCGCGGCGCGAGCGGTTCTTTGCGCAGCTCACCGAGTGGCGCACGCAGGGCTGGAGGACGTTCGTCTTTTGCAACAACGAGGGCGAAATCGAGCGGCTTCATGATCTGATTCCGGCGGTCGAGGCGGACGCGCTGCATTTTTCCACCGGCACACTCGGGCGCGGCTTCACGTTTCCTGCGGGGAAGGTCGCGGCGCTGAGCGATGCGGAACTTTTCGGACGCTACCGCAACACGCGTGCGCGCCGGATCGCACTGAAACGCTCGCGCGAGATCGTCAGCCGTTCGCAGATTGATTTCAGCGAGCTGATCGAGGGCGAGCTGGTCGTGCATCTGGAGCACGGGATCGCGCGCTTCGAGGAACTGCGGCGGCTGGCGAATGACGAGGACGTGCTCGTGCTGGAATTTGCCGAAGGCGCGAAGCTCTACGTGCCGCTGGAGCAGAGCTATCTCGTCGCGCGCTACGTGGGCATCGGAAAAAGGAATCCGCCGCTGAGCAAACTCGGCGACGCAGCGTGGGCGAGCGCGAAGAAGAAGGCGGAGAAGGCGGCCTTTGATTACGCAGGGAAGCTCCTCGAAACGCACGCGGCGCGCGAGACGCAGAAGGGGTTCACCTTTCCGCCGGACAGCAAGTGGGGCCGGGAATTCGAGGCGTCGTTTCTTTACAAGGAGACGCCGGACCAACTCACGGCCATCGCCGACACGAAGGCGGACATGGAGACGGAGCAGCCGATGGATCGGCTCATCTGCGGCGACGTGGGATTTGGAAAAACGGAGGTGGCGATTCGCGCGGCGTTCAAGGCGGTGTGCGCGGGAAAGCAGGTCGCCATCCTCGTGCCGACAACGGTGCTCGCGGAGCAGCACTGGCGGAATTTTCGCGAGCGCATGAGCGACTACCCGGTGACGGTGGACATGCTCAGCCGCTTCCGCACGCGCGGGCAGCAGGCGCTGACGCTGAAGGGCGTGCGCGAAGGCACGGTGGATATTGTCATCGGCACGCACCGGCTGATTTCGAAGGATGTCGAGTTCAAGGACCTCGGGCTCGTGGTGATCGATGAGGAGCAGCGGTTCGGCGTGCTGCACAAGGAGCGCTTCAAGCAGATGTGGCCGCTCGTGGACATGCTCACGCTCTCGGCGACGCCGATCCCGCGCACGCTCTACCTCTCGCTCATGGGCGCGAAGGACATGAGCACCATCGAGACTGCGCCGCTGAACCGCATCCCTGTGGAAACGCTCATCTGCCCATACGACGAGCGCATCATCCGCGACGCGATCCAGCGCGAGATCAAGCGGCAGGGCCAGGTGTTCTTTTTGCACAACCGTGTGGGCGACATTCAGAGCGTGGAGGCAAAAATCCGCATGCTCGTGCCCGGAGCGCGCACGATCGTCGGCCACGGGCAGATGCACGAGCACGAGTTGGAGGAAGTGATGCACCGCTTCGTGAGCGGCCACGCGGATGTGCTCATCTCGACGACGATCATCGAGAGCGGCGTGGATATCCCGAACGCGAACACGATCATCATCGATCGTGCAGACCGCTTCGGGCTCGCGGATCTGTATCAGCTTCGCGGGCGCGTCGGACGCGCGCAGCACAAGGCGTATGCGTATCTCATGCTGCCGCGCGACATGATGGGCAGTGGCGAGGCACGCAAGCGGATCAACGCCATCAAACAGTATGGCTCGCTCGGCGCGGGGTTCAAAATCGCGATGCGCGATCTGGAGATTCGCGGTGCGGGCAACATCCTCGGCACGGCGCAAAGCGGGCACATCGTGACCATCGGCTTTGAGCTGTATTGCGCGATGCTGCGGCAGGCGATCGCGAAGCTAAAAGGCGAACGCAGGAAATCGAGAATCGACGTGGCGCTGCATCTCGATTTCGTCGCGCTGCGCGAGCCCGCCTTTGCCGAAAAGGAACGCAAGGCCGGATGGGCACCCGCATTTCTTCCGACCAGCTACATCGCGGAAACCCATGCGCGCATCGCCGCATACCGCCACCTCAACGAGCTCAACACGCAGGAGGCGCTCGACAAGCTCCGCAAGGACTGGCGCGACCGCTTCGGGCGATTTCCGGAAGCGGTGGAGAATCTGCTCACACTCGCCGATTTGCGCATCTCCTCCGCTGCGAGAAAGATCGCCGTCGTGGAAGTGAAGGATGACAAGCTGATGCTCACGCGCGGCGGCGACTACATCCTCATCGGCGGAAAATTTCCACGCCTCACGGCGAAGGGCGGCAGCCCGCGATTGCGCGAAACCCTGAAAATGATCCGCAGCCTGTAAAAATGGAGCGCCGTCCGTCCCGGCGGCCACGATGAAACGGCGAAGCCGCACTTGGAGATTTGCGCGCAAAGACGAATGGCGCTTCGCGGGAATGACGTGCCCGGCGAGGACGCGCGGCGCTCCACCGTGCACGCCGCTTCTTGCGTGCGCAGGCTTGCCTTCCGGCGGAGCATGTCTAAGCCGCTCTGCACCGTGAAAATCCTCCGCACCATCGCTGCCACCCGCCGCTTCACCGCGCAGGCAAAAGGCCGCATCGTGCTC